>NZ_JBEXXE010000050.1:0-91389 GCF_040630255.1 Streptomyces sp. NPDC005820 | reverse complement strand
CGAATTCACGCCCCCGAGTGCGGCTGCTGTATGCGGCGGCCATGCTTAGGTCGGTCGCCGGAAACGGCGACCGACCCATTTGGCCGTCCTGATTGACCATCTCTTTGTCGATACGGCCACTTTCGATCCCGGACCGCATCCACCCAAACCGATTCGATCTTCGGATGATCGATCGCGTGTCCGAATTGCACGTATTGTTACTCACTAGATCGTGATCATTTTCTAAAGGACCCCGGGCCCGCTGCCGAAGACGACTGTGACCTTGAAAGCACGGTTCGTCCGGGCCGCCCTCTCCCCACAAGCCCCCGAACCGGCTCCGTCCCCCACCCAGGAGGCCTGGTGTCCGTTCTTCTCGAGCAGCCCGCAAGCCTGGTCGCCTACCGCCCGAACAAGCCCACCGCGATGGTGGTCGTGGCCGACCCGCGCGTGCGTTCCACCGTCACCCGCCATCTGTGGGCGCTCGGTGTGCGCGACGTCATCGAGGCCTCGTCCATCGCGGAGGCTCGTCCCCGCGTCGGCAACCCCCGGGACATCTGCGTCGCCGACGTCCACCTCCCCGACGGCTCCGGTCTCACCCTGCTGTCGGAGACCCGCGCCGCGGGCTGGCCCAACGGGCTCGCCCTGTCCGCCGCCGACGACATCGGCGCCGTGCGCAACGCCCTCGCGGGCGGTGTCAAGGGCTATGTCGTCACCGGCACCCGCACCAACGTCGGGCTCCCCACCCGGCCCGGTGCCGCCCCCATCGGATCAGCGGCCGCCCGGATGCACCGCCGCCCCCCGGGTGCCCCGAGCCACCCGGGCGGCTACCGCGAGCTCTCCGGCCGCGAGGTCGAGGTGCTGCGCCTGGTCGCCGAAGGCCAGTCGAACAAGGCGATCGGCGTCTCGATGGGACTGTCCGCGCTGACCGTCAAGAGCCACCTCGCCCGGATCGCCCGCAAGCTCGGCACGGGCGACCGCGCCGGGATGGTCGCGGTGGCCCTGCGGACCGGCATCATCCACTGACACACCCACCCACGCGCCCAAGGGGCCGCCCCTCGCGGTCCCTGCCGATCAGCGCACCCGTATGGCCGTACGCTGACTGGTTTACGACCCTGGGGCGCCCGTCGACGGAACGTTCCGTCGGCGGGTCCCGTCCACACACGGATACCCTTGACAGGTGACCGACGCCCAAGAAACCGCAGCAGCCAGTTCACTGCGAACCACCGGAGGCGCCCCTCCGGACGACGGCGGATCTACTGCTTCTGTTTCCGGGGCGCCCACACCTCAGCCGACCCCCCTCCTCGAACCCCGCGAGGGCATCCCGCCGGTGATCGCCGACGAGGCCTCCCTCGCCGCGACGACCGCCGCCTTCGCCGCCGGCACCGGCCCCGTCGCCGTCGACGCCGAGCGCGCCTCCGGTTACCGCTACGGACAGCGCGCCTATCTGGTGCAGCTGCGCCGCGAGGGCGCCGGCAGCGCACTGATCGACCCCGTCGCCTGCCCGGACCTGTCGGGGCTCGGCGAGGCACTCTCCGACGTCGAGTGGGTGCTGCACGCCGCCACCCAGGACCTGCCCTGTCTGCGTGAGATAGGCCTTGTGCCTACCCGGCTGTTCGACACCGAGCTGGCCGGGCGCCTCGCCGGTTTCCCCCGTGTCGGCCTCGGCGCGATGGTCGAGAGCGTGCTCGGTTTCGTCCTCGAGAAGGGCCACTCCGCGGTCGACTGGTCCACCCGTCCGCTCCCCGAGCCCTGGCTGCGGTACGCCGCCCTGGACGTGGAGCTCCTCGTCGACCTGCGCGACGCGCTGGAGAAGGAGCTGGACCGGCAGGGCAAGCTGGAATGGGCCCACCAGGAGTTCGACGCGATCGCCTCCGCTCCCCCGCCCGAGCCCCGCAAGGACCCCTGGCGCCGCACGTCCGGTATGCACAAGGTGCGTCGGCGGCGGCAGCTCGGCGTGGTCCGGGAGCTGTGGCAGACCCGGGACCGGATCGCCCAGCGGCGGGACGTCTCGCCGGGCAAGGTGCTCTCCGACGCGGCGATCGTGGAGGCCGCGCTCGCCCTCCCCGCCAACGTCCACGCGCTGGCCGCGCTGAACGGCTACGGGCATCGGATGGGGCGGCGGCAGCTGGAGCAGTGGCAGGCCGCCGTCGACCGGGCGAAGGCGCTCGGCGAGTCCCAGCTGCCGCAGCCGGGGCAGCCGGTCGCCGGCCCTCCGCCGCCGCGGGCGTGGGCCGACAAGGATCCGGCGGCTGCGGCGCGGCTCTCCGCGGCGCGGGCGGCTGTTTCCGCGTTGGCCGAGCAGCTGAACATGCCTCAGGAGAACTTGATCGCTCCGGACAGTGTGCGGCGGGTGTGCTGGGAGCCGCCCGTTCCCCTCGACGGGGAGTCGGTCGCCGGTGTGCTCACGGGGCTCGGCGCCCGGCCGTGGCAGGTCGAGCAGGTGACACCCGTACTGGTCAAGGCACTGACCACTTGAGCGCGCCCAGTCGCCGTGGGGCCTTCGGTCGTACGGCGGCTGCGGGTCGTTCCTGGTGGAGCGCGCCCACGCGGCGGAGCCGCATATCGAAACAGCCCCGCGCCCCTGAAGGCCGGTCATCTGGTCGCTCCTTTCATGAAGCCGTTGTAGATGTACTTCTGCAGGGCCAGGAAGACGATCAGGGTCGGCAGGATGACCAGGACCGCTCCTGCCGAGATCGTTTCCCAGTGGGCGCCGAAGGGGCCCTTGAAGCGGAACAGGGACGTCGAGATCACGCCAAGATCTTGTGAGGGCATGTAGAGGAACGGGATGTAGAAGTCGTTGTAGACGGTGATCCCCTTCACGATCACGACCGTCGCGATCGCCGGCTTCAGCAGCGGGAAGATGATTTTCCGGTAGACGGTGAAGGCGTTCGCGCCGTCCAGGCGGGCCGACTCGTCCAGCGAGATCGGGATCGAGCGGACGAACTGCAGGAAGATGTAGATCGAGACGATGTCCGTGCCCATGTAGAGGGCGATGGGCGCCCAGAGCGTGTCGAACATGCCGAAGCCGTTGACGATCTGGAAGGTCGCCACCTGGGTGGTGACCCCGGGGACCAGGGCGGCCAGCAGGAACAGGGCCACCACCAGCTTGCGGAAGCGGAACGTGAAGCGGTCGATGGCGTACGCCGTCATGGAGCCGATGAGGACGGTCCCGCCGATCGAGAACAGCAGGATGAACGCGGTGTGCCCGAAGGCCGACAGCATCCGGCCGTCCTGGAACGCCGTCACGTAGTTGTGGAGGTTCAGCGGGTCGTCGGGGAGCGTGAGGGCTCCGCTGTCGTCCGCCAGTTCCTCGTCGGTCTTGAGCGAGGTCAGCACGACCACGCCCAGCGGCAGCAGGACGACCAGCGAGGCGAGGACCAGGGACAGGTACACCAGGGTGCGGGCTGCGGCGCGGCGGGTCATACGAGGTCCACCCTGTCGTCGGGGACGAGGCGGCGCTGGAGCCAGGTCACCGCCAGGATGATCAGCAGCAGCACCACGGCGGCGGCCGAGGCGAGGCCCGTCTTGTTGAACTGGAAGGCCAGCTTCACGGTCTGGATCACGAAGGTCTCGGTGCCGGTCGCCCCGCCCGTCATGATGTACGGGATCTCGAAGGCCGACAGCGAGCCGGAGACCGAGAGGATCACGGTCAGCGTCAGCACCGGTTTGATGCCCGGCAGGATGATGTGCCGGAACTGGTGCCAGCGGTTGGCGCCGTCCAGCTCGGACGCCTCGTACAGCTCGCCCGGGACGGACTGGATCGCGCCCAGGAACAGCACGAAGTTCAGGCCCAGGTAGCGCCAGACGGAGACGCCCGCGAGGGAGGTGTTCGCGGAGACCGGGTCGCCCAGCCAGGCGTGGTCGGAGTGGTACCCGAACAGGGCGAGGACCGAGTCGAGGGTGCCGCCGTCCTGGAAGAAGTACAGGAAGACGAAACCGATCGCGACCCCGTTGATCAGGTACGGGAAGAACAGCACGCCCTTGAAGAAGTTCCGGAAGCGGACGTCGAAGCTGAGGACGGTCGCGAAGTAGAGCGCGGCGACGATCTGCACGGCCGAGGCGGCCAGGTAGTAGCAGCTGACGAAGAAGACCTCGAACAGGTCGGAGCGGGTGAAGAGTTCGGTGTAGTTCCCGGCGCCCGTGTAGTGCAGTTCGGGGCTGACGCCGTCCCAGTCGGTGAAGCTGTACGCGACCATGTTGACGATCGGCGCGTAGGTGAAGGCGATCAGCAGGGCGAGCGGTACGGCGAGGAACAGCCAGGGTGTCAGCCGCCGCCAGAAGCGGGCCCGGCGGGGGGCCGGGGCCGGCACGGGGGCGTCCCCGCGTACCGGCCGCGTCCCCGGGTGTCCCACCGCAGCCTTCTCGGTGGTGTCCGTCATCAGGACCCCAGGGTCTTCCGGGTGTCCGTCCACTTCTTGCCGAGGCCGGCGAGGAAGTCGTCCAGGGTGCCCTTGCGGGCGCCGCGCGCGAGGTCGACGAGGTCCTGGCGGTAGTCGGGGGTGTTGATGCCGACCTCCGACTCGGTGTCGATCAGCTTGACCTCGGCGCCCTTGCCGTCGTCCAGTTCGATGAGCTTGACACCCGCGTCCTCGTACGGCCTGAGCACCTCGGGCAGGGGCGCGCCCTTCAGCGGGGAGACGGCGAGGTTGTCCTTGTCGTAGCCGGACTTGTCGGTGAACCAGTCGATCCAGGCGCGGGCGGCCTCCTTGTGCTTCGAGTGGACGTTGACGGCCTGGTTGTAGTCGGGGCCGACCACCGCGCAGAACGTGCCGTCCACCTGGGCCGGGAAGGGCATGAAACCGATGTCGTCGGGGTCGACGCCGGCCTTCCGCGCGGCGTCCTGGAACTGGACGATCGCCCAGGTGCCGAGCCACTGCGTGGCGATCTCGCCCTTGGCCAACCGGGGCTTGGACGCCTCCCAGTTGGAGGTGGTGGGGTCCTTCTCGGCGAGGCCCTCGTGGACGATGTCGTACAGGAGTGTGTCGCCGACGCGCAGATCGGCGCCCTCGGCCCAGGGGTCGCCCTCGGCCAGTTTCGTGGTGGCCTGCGGGTCGCAGTGGACCGAGCCTCTGACGAAGGTCCAGGAGGTGAGCGTCCAGCCCGCGGCGAAGTTGGTGTAGTAGGGGACGGCGTCCGTCTTCGCCTTGATCGCCTTCAGGTCGGCGAGGAAGTCGGCGGGGGTGGTGGGCCAGTCGGTGACCCCGGCCTCCTTCCAGACCCGCTTGTTGTAGACGAACCCGGGCATCACGCCGATGGGGCTCTGGCCGTAGACCTTGCCGTCGACGGCGGTGAAGTCGGTGAACCGGTACTTCTCGCTGCGCTCCCGGACGGTGCCGAGCGAGGCGAAGAACTTCGGGTAGTCGCTCTTCTTGATGACCCCGGGGATCATCAGGACGTCCCCGTAGTTCTCCGTGTTCATCCGGATCTTGACTTCGGCCTCGTAGTTGGTGAGGGCCTGGAACTCGACCTTCACCTTGGGATACGTCTTGTTGAACTCGGCCGCGTACTTCTTCATCGTGCCGTCCTGCACGAGGTCGGTCCGCTGGGTGAGGACCGTGATGGCTCCGGTGACCTTCGACGGGTCGTCGGCGGCCTTGGCGTCGGCCCCCTTCGACGTGCCGCCGGTGGCGGTGCAGGCGGGCAGGACGAGCAGCGCGGCTCCCACGGCGGCGACCAGGACTGTACGGCGGTTCATGTGCATCAGCTCCGTTCGGGGGACGGACGAGCACCTGCGGGTTGGCTGATTCGGCACTCTGACAGCGCTTTCCTCAACCGGTAAAGTCCCATTCCCGCCAAGGATGGACAGATGGCACCTCATACTCACCCAATACTCGGCTCGACCGGTTCAGGGAGTGCGCATGCTGGAGGCCTCACCGCTCACCGACGGATGGATCCTGCGGCACGAAGGAGAGGCGCTGGCGGCCTCGGTGCCGGGGTGCGTGCACACCGATCTGCTGGCCGCCGGGGTGATCCCGGACCCGTTCGTCGGCCGGGGCGAACACGAGGTCGCGTGGGTGGGGCGGCGCGGGTGGACGTACGAGACGGAGCTGCCAGACGTGCCGTCGGGGCACGAGCAGACCGATCTGGTCTTCGAGGGGCTGGACACGGCCGCGGAGATACTCCTCGACGGGCGGCTGCTGGGGTCCGTGCGGAACATGCACCGCTCGTACCGGTTCGATGTGACGGGCGCGAGCGGGCGGCTGACGGTCCGGTTCGCCTCCGCGTACGCCGAGGCCGAGGCGGTGCGCGGACGGCTGGGTGAGCGGCCCGCCGCCTATGCCGAGCCCTACCAGTACCTGCGCAAGATGGCCTGCTCGTTCGGCTGGGACTGGGGGCCGACCCTGGTGACCGCGGGGATCTGGCGGCCGGTGCGGCTGGAGCGCTGGTCGACGGCGCGGATCGCCCGGGTGCGGCCCCTGGTGACCGTCGAACAGGGCGTCGGGGTCGTCGAGTTGCGGGTGGAGGTGGAGCGGACCCGGGTCGAGGCCGGGCTGACGGTGACGGCCCGGGTGGGCGGGGCCGAGGCGCGCGCCCGGGTCGAGGGCACGAGCGCGGTCGTACGGCTGGAGGTGCCCGGGGCGCGGCTGTGGTGGCCGCGCGGATACGGCGAACAGCCGCTGTACGACGTCGAGTTGACGTTGGATCAGGAAAGCGGGGCACTGGACTCCTGGCGGCGGCGGATCGGCTTTAGGACCGTCGGGCTGGACCGGCGGCCCGATGCGCACGGCACCGGGTTCACTCTCGTGGTCAACGGCGAGCGGCTGTTCGCGCGCGGCGTGAACTGGATCCCGGACGACGCCTTCCCCTCCCGGGTGACCCGGGAGCGCTACCGGGAGCGGCTGCGGCAGGCCGCCGGCGCCGGGGTGGACCTGGTGCGGGTGTGGGGCGGCGGGATCTACGAGAGCGAGGACTTCTACGACGCCTGCGACGAGCTCGGGCTCCTGGTGTGGCAGGACTTCCCGTTCGCCTGCGCGGCCTACCCCGAGGAGCAGCCGCTGCGCGGCGAGGTGGAGGCGGAGGCCCGGGAGAACGTCGTACGGCTGATGCCGCATCCCTCGCTGGTGCTGTGGAACGGCAACAACGAGAACCTGTGGGGGTTCCGGGACTGGGGCTGGGAGGGGCGGCTCGCCGGGGACTCCTGGGGGGAGGGGTACTACCTGGGCGTACTGCCGCGGGTGGTGGCCGAGCTGGACCCGACGCGGCCGTACACGGCGGGCAGCCCCTGGTCGGGTTCCTGGGTGCACCATCCGAACGACCCGGCGCACGGCACGCACCATTCCTGGGAGGTGTGGAACCGCCGGGACTACGCCGAGTACCGGAGTGAAGTGCCGCGGTTCGTCGCCGAGTTCGGCTGGCAGGCGCCGCCCGCGTACGCCACGCTGCGGCGGGCGCTGCCGGGTGAGGAGCTCGTCCCGGACTCCCCCGGGATGCGGCACCGGCAGAAGGCGGACGACGGCGACGGCAAGCTGGCGCGTGGGCTCGCCCGGCATTTCGCCCCGCCCGAGGGGGACTTCGACCGCTGGCACTATCTGACGCAGGTCAACCAGGCGCGGGCGGTGGCCGCCGGGATCGAGCACTGGCGGTCGCACTGGCCGGTGTGCGCGGGCACGGTCGTCTGGCAGCTGAACGACTGCTGGCCGGTGACCTCCTGGGCGGCGATCGACGGGGACGGGCGGGAGAAGCCGCTGTACCACGAGCTGCGGCGGCTGTACGCGGACCGGCTGCTGACGCTCCAGGTGCGGGGCGAGGGGCTGGTGTCGGCGGCGGTGAACCAGTCGGCCGAACCGTGGACGGGGGTGCTGCGGCTGCGGCGGATGTCCGTCGACGGGGCGGTGCTCGGGACGGCGGAGCTCGAACTGGCCGCCGGGGCAAGGGCGGTGGGCGTGACGCGGGTGCCCGGGGAGCTGGAGCCGTCCGGGGCGAAGGAGTTCCTGGTGGCCGACGCGGAAGGGCCACGGGCGCTGTACTTTCCGGTCGCCGACCGTGAAATCCCGTATCCGAGGCCGGAGTTCGAGGTGACCGTGGCGCCGGGCAGCGTCACGGTGACGGCCCGCACCCTCGTACGGGATCTGCTGCTCCAGGCCGACCGGCTGGGGCCGGACGTACGGGCCGACCGGGGGCTGGTGACGCTGCTTCCCGGGGAGCGGGTGACGATCGGTGTGACGGGCTGGGAGACTCCCGATGCCGACGCGGCCCGTGCCGCCCTGTACTGCCTGGAGCCCTCCCGATGACGACCTCTCGCGTCACCATCAAGGACGTCGCCGCGCGCGCCGGTGTGTCCAAGGGGGCGGTGTCGCTGGCCTTCAACCGCAAGCCGGGGCTGTCGGAGGCGACCCGGGAGCGGATCTTCACGGCGGCGCGGGAGCTGGGCTGGGAGCCGAACCTGACCGCGCGGTCGCTGTCGAGCTCTCGGGTGGACGTGGTGGGGCTGGCGATCTGCCGGCCGGCGCGGATGCTGGGCCTGGAGCCGTTCTACATGGAGTTCGTCTCCGGGGTGGAGAGCGTGCTGACCGAGCACGCCTGCGCGCTGCTGCTGCGGCTGGTCTCAGGCGTGGAGGAAGAGGCCGGTCTCCTTGAGTCGTGGTGGCGGGGGCGGCAGATCGGCGGGGCGATCCTGGTGGACTTCCGGGCCGACGATCCCCGGGTCGCGGCGGCCGAGCGGCTCGGGCTGCCGGTGGTGGCGGTCGGGCATCCCTCGCTGACCGGCTCCCTGACCTCGGTGTGGACGGACGACGCGACGGCGGTGACGGAGGCGGTGCGCTATCTCGCCGCGCTCGGTCATCGTCGTGTCGCCCGGGTGGGAGGCGCCGCCGCGCTCGGGCACACGGTGATGCGGACGGCCGCCTTCGACGCGGCGGCGCGCGAGCTGGGGCTGGCCGGGGCCTGGCAGGTGGCCACGGACTACTCCGGGGAGGCGGGGGCGCGGGCCACCCGCTCGATGCTGACCGCCGCCCCGCCGGACCGGCCGACGGCGATCGTCTACGACAACGACATCATGGCGGTGGCCGGGCTCGCGGTGGCGGCCGAGATGGGGCTGAGCGTGCCGCGGGACGTCTCCCTGCTGGCCTGGGACGACTCCCAGCTGTGCCGGCTGACCCATCCGACGCTCTCCGCGATGAGCCATGACGTGCACGGATTCGGCGCGGAGGCGGCCCGGACGCTGTTCGGGGCGATCACGGGAGGGGGTCCGGGATCGCACCCCGTGCCCACTCCGGTGCTGACGCCCCGGGGGTCGACGGCTCCCCCGAAGGTGTGACGTTCGCCGCTTGGACCTCCGGGACTGTGCAGCCACGTTACTGATAAGTAGCATGGGCCCTGAGCGCGCGCTCAGCGCTTGCGTGTCGCAGCAGTGCCATCCCGCACCCTCTGGAGGAGAGCCATCGTGCCTCGTACCGTCAGGGACGTCGTCTTCGTCGACGGCGTCCGTACCCCGTTCGGCAAGGCGGGCCCGAAGGGCATCTACCACGAGACCCGCGCCGACGACCTCGTCGTGAAGGCGATCCGGGAGCTGCTGCGCCGCAACCCCGGTCTCGACCCCAAGAAGATCGACGAGGTCGCCATCGCCGCGACCACGCAGATCGGCGACCAGGGCCTGACCATCGGCCGCACCGCCGGCATCCTGGCCGGTCTCCCCCAGTCGGTCCCCGGCTACTCCATCGACCGGATGTGCGCCGGCGCCCTGACCGCCGTCACCACGGTCGCGGGCTCGGTCGCCTTCGGCGCGTACGACATCGCCGTCGCGGGCGGTGTCGAGCACATGGGCCGCCACCCGATGGGCGAGGGCGTGGACCCGAACCCGCGGTTCGTCTCCGAGAAGCTGGTCGACGAGTCCGCCCTGTTCATGGGCATGACCGCGGAGAACCTGCACGACCGCTACCCGCAGATCACCAAGCTGCGCGCGGACGAGTACGCGGTCCGCTCCCAGGAGAAGGCCGCCAAGGCCTACGCCAACGGCAAGATCCAGGCCGACCTGGTGCCGATATCGGTGCGCCGCACCAACGCGGACGCCGGTGAGACGGGCTGGGGCCTGGTCACCGCCGACGAGCCGATGCGCCCGGGCACCACCCTGGAGAACCTCTCCGGCCTGAAGACCCCGTTCCGCGTCCACGGCCGGGTCACCGCCGGTAACGCGGCCGGTCTGAACGACGGCGCCACCGCCTCCCTGATCGCGTCCGAGGACTTCGCCCGCGAGAACGGCCTGCCGGTCAAGATGCGCCTCGTCTCGTACTCCTTCGCGGGCGTCGAGCCGGAGGTCATGGGCTACGGCCCGATCCCGGCCACCGAGAAGGCGCTCGCGCAGGCGGGTCTGTCCATCTCCGACATCGGTCTGTTCGAGATCAACGAGGCCTTCGCCGTCCAGGTGCTGGCCTTCCTCGACCACTACGGCATCGCCGACGACGACGAGCGCGTCAACCAGTACGGCGGCGCCATCGCCTTCGGCCACCCGCTGGCCTCCTCGGGCGTGCGTCTGATGACGCAGCTGGCCCGCCAGTTCGAGGAGCAGCCGCACGTCCGCTACGGCCTGACCACCATGTGCGTCGGCTTCGGCATGGGCGCGACGGTCATCTGGGAGAACCCGCACTTCGAGGGGGACAAGTGAGCACCACCGCTGAGCTGCTGAAGGGTGCGGCCGAGCTGTTCCCGGACGAGGTCGTCACCCAGGCGCACGTACGCCACCTCGACCTGCCGTCGGGTGCCGGGCGCTTCGCCCTGATCACCCTCGACAACGGCCTCGACCACACCAAGCCGACCACCTTCGGCCCCGCCTCGCTCGCGCGCCTCGACGCCGCGATCGACCAGGTGGAGAAGGAGGCCGCGGCCGGCGAGATCGTCGGTGCCGGCGTCACCGGCAAGCCGTTCATCTTCGCCGTCGGCGCGGACCTCAAGGGCGTCGAGCTCCTCAAGGAGTACGACCACGCGCTCGCCATCGGCAAGGGCGGCCACGAGGTCTTCAAGCGCCTCGCGGGCCTCGCGGTCCCGACCTTCGCGTACTACAACGGCGCGGCGATGGGCGGCGGTGTCGAGGTCGGTCTGCACTGCACCTACCGCACCGTCTCCAAGGCGCTCCCGGCGTTCTCGCTCCCCGAGGTCTTCCTCGGTCTGGTCCCCGGCTGGGGCGGCTGCACGCTGCTGCCGAACCTGATCGGCGCCGAGAAGGCCGTCTCGGTGATCGTCGAGAACAGCCTGAACCAGAACAAGCAGCTCAAGGGCCAGCAGGTCTTCGACCTGGGGATCGCCGACGCGCTCTTCGAGGGCGCGGACTTCCTGGAGCAGTCGCTGATCTGGACCGCCCAGGTCCTCAAGGGCGACGTCACGGTGGAGCGCCCGCTCGTCGACCGCGGTGAGGCCTGGGACCAGGCCGTCGCGCGCGGCCGGTTCGTCGCCGACTCCAAGGTGCACGGCGCGGCCCCGGCCGCCTACCGCGCCCTCGACATCATCGCCGCCGCCAAGAACGGCGACCTCCAGCAGGGCTACGACGCGGAGGACACCGCGCTCGCCGACCTGATCATGGGCGGTGAACTGCGCGCCGGCATCTACGCGTTCAACCTGGTGCAGAAGCGCGGCAAGCGTCCCGCGGGCGCCCCGGACAAGAACCTGGCCCGCCCGGTCACCAAGGTCGGCGTGGTGGGCGCGGGCCTGATGGCCAGCCAGCTCGCGCTGCTGTTCCTGCGCCGCCTGGAGGTGCCCGTCGTCCTGACGGACATCGACCAGGAGCGCGTCGACAAGGGCGTGGGCTATGTCCACGCCGAGATCGAGAAGCTGCTCGGCAAGGGCCGGATCAACCAGGACAAGGCCAACCGCCTCAAGGCCCTGGTCACCGGTGTCCTGGACAAGGCCGAGGGCTTCGCGGACGCGGACTTCGTCATCGAGGCCGTGTTCGAGGAGATCGGGGTCAAGCAGCAGGTGTTCGCGGAGGTCGAGGCGGTCGCCCCGGCGCACGCGATCTTCGCGACCAACACCTCCTCGCTGTCGGTGTCGGAGATGGCGTCGAAGCTCCAGCACCCCGAGCGGGTCGTGGGCTTCCACTTCTTCAACCCGGTCGCGGTCCTGCCGCTCCTGGAGATCGTCCGCGGCGAGCAGACCGACGACGCCTCACTGGCCACGGCGTTCGCCGTCGCCAAGAAGCTGAGGAAGACGGCGGTGCTGACGAAGGACGCCCCGGCGTTCGTCGTGAACCGCATCCTGACCCGCTTCATGGGCGAGGTGCAGAACGTCATCGACGAGGGCACCCCGGTCGAGATCGCGGAGAAGGGCGTGGAGCCGCTCGGCCTGCCGATGTCCCCGCTGGTCCTCCTCGAGCTGGTCGGCCCGGCGATCGGTCTGCACGTCTCGGAGACGCTCAACCGGGCGTTCCCGGACCGCTTCACGGTCTCCCCGAACCTCAAGGCGGTCGTCGAGGCCGGCAAGCGCGGCTTCTACGTCTACGACAGCGGCAAGCCCGAGCTGGACCCCGAGGTCGCCGCGCTGCTGAAGCAGGGCGACACGGTCCTCACCGAGGAGCAGGTGCGGGCGCGGGTGCTGGACGCGGTGGCGCAGGAGATCGGGCTCATGCTCGACGAGGGTGTCGTCGCCGAGGCCCAGGACATCGACCTGTGCCTGATCACGGGCGCCGGCTGGCCCTTCCACCTGGGCGGCATCACGCCGTACCTGGACCGCGAGGGTGTCTCCGAGCGGGTGAACGGGAAGCGGTTCCTGGCTCCCGGGACGGCGTCCGTCCCGGCGTGAGGTGAGCGTCGTACGGATGTGAGCGTCGTACGGATGTGATGAGGGCCCCCGCCGGACGGCGGGGGCCCTCTTCCCGTGTGTGCTCCCGGTATCAGCCGGCGACCGTCCACGGGCCGAACTCGGGCGATCCCGGGGCGAGTTGGCGGGCGACGGCGAGGCGGCCGTCGGCGCCGAGGACCGCGATCACCGCGCGGCCGAGCGCGTCGAAGGCGGCCGCGGGGGCCCCGGCGAGGGTGCCGCCCAGCTCGGTCGTGGGCAGTTCCCGCCAGGTCCCGTCGCCCGGCAGGAAGCGGTGGGCCACCCCGCCGAGGTCGCCGCGGGTGACGACCAGGGTGCCGGTCTCGGGCGACGGCGAGGCGGCCAGCGCGATCGCGCCGAAGCCGCCGCGGCCCCCGATGGACGCCGCGGGCTGGGCCCAGCGCCCGCCGGGGGCGTCCTCCTGGGCCATGAGGAGGCGTCCGGTGCCGGGCTGCCGGTAGACCGTCATGACCTGCCCGGTCGGCTGGACCACGGCCGCGGCGGGCCCGGCGGGCACGGTGAGCCGGAACCGGGGCGCCCGGCTCAGCGGCGCGTCGAGGGAGCCCTGCGCCCAGTGGAAGACGCCCTCCCTGCTGGCGGCGAACACCTCCACATGCCCGTTGGGCGCGGTGAGGGCGGCGATGCCCTCCTGGAGTTCGTGTCCGCGCAGGTCGGTCCACTCGCCCCAGGAGCCGTCGGTCTCCTGGATCCTGGTGTGCAGGCCCTGGCCGGCGTTGCGCACGAACAGGTGCAGCCGGCCCCGGCCGTCGCGGGTGACGGCGGGGGCGCCGAGGTGGCGGTCGCGCTGCGGGTCGCCGGCGGAGGGGTTGCCGAGGGTGACCCAGCCCGGGAACGCGCCGTCGGGCTCGGCCTGTTCGAGCAGGACGATCTCCCGGGTGTGGGCGCCGTCGGCGGCGAGGTGGGAGAGCCGCTCGGCGAACACCTGCCAGCGCCCGTCCGGGGTGAGGCCGACGGCGAGGCCCGGGGCGAGGGGGCCGCCGCCGAGGAAGAAGGGGCCGCGCCATTCGTCGGTGCCCGGCCGGGCCTCCAGCCACACCGCCGCCTGCTGGTTGACGACGGCGAACGCGGCGAGCCGGCCGCGCCGGTCGGCGAGCAGCCAATGCGCGCCGGACGGATGGCGCGGGGCGGTGCTCTGCACCCAGCCCGTGGAGCGGGCGTTCAGGGCGACGGCGTAGTCGCCGCTGCCGGCCGGGTCCCCGCTGTCGTAGCCGTCGGCGGCGCCGTAGACGTTGAGGAAGAACTCCTTGAGGGAGACCGCCTGCGGGCTCAGGTTGTGCGGCCAGCGTTCGTTGGCGTAGCCGCGGTAGGACTCCACCGCGAAGGTGCGGTTCTCGCCGGGGCCCTGGTAGTGGTCCAGGGCCAGCCAGGTGAACAGGGCGGCCGCGGTGTGGTCGCAGTGGTCGGAGAGGTCGCCGAAGTCGTGCCGCTGGGGGAACTTCTCGTCGTGGACCAGCCGGTCGGGGTCGGGGTCCATGGTGCGCACCAGGGTGGGCCGGACCAGGTCCATCAGCTGCACCAGGGTGTCCACCAGGCCCGTGCGGGTGTAGGCGTGGGGCTCGTGCACCAGGCCGCCGGGGACGACGAGGGTGGGGACCCGCTCGGTCTCCTCGTGCCACAGCGCGTGCAGGCTGCGCGGCGGGCCCTCCGGGGTGCCGTGCTGGCGGATGTTGAGGAAGACCAGCGTCACCCAGGGCGCGTCGGCGAGCGAGTAGGCCTCCGCCACGGCGCCGCCCGCCGTGGACAGGGTGGCGGGCTTCCACGCCGCGGTGCGGTCGCCGAGCAGCATGGCGGCGTACGCGGCCTTGATGCCGTTCTGCCGTGCCTTGCCGTAGGCCGCCCGGTCCTCGACGGCGGGTTCCTGCTGCCAGGGCCGGGGGTTGAGTCCGTTCGCGTCACCGGCGGTGAGGTAGACGGTGGTGGTGCGGACACCGGCCTTGAGGCCCTGGAAGACGGCCGGATTCATGAAGTACAGGTCGTCGTCGGGGTGGGCCACGACCTGCAGTACGGACGCGGGGCTGGTCATGCTTCGCTCCTCCCGAGCGCAGAGGGGGATGGGGACGGGGATGCGGGTGCGGTCACAGGGGCCATCCCGGCAGGTAGCCGGCGTGGGCGCGCTGGTTGCGGACGGACCCGGTCTCGTACTGGCTGGGGACCGGGAAGTAGCTGGGCAGGAAGGCGGCGAGGATGGCGTCCTGCTCGTCCTCGGGAACGTCTCCGTCGTGGTAGTCGTTCAGGCAGAACACGTCGTGCGGGCGCACGCCGAGGATCCGGTTCAGCCGGGCGGCGTGCTCGCCGAGGCCGACGTTGACGAATCCGCAGGAGATGCTGCCGGGCACGCTGCGCAGGGTGTGGTAGCCGACGTAGTGGTGCAGCGAGGAGGCGACGGAGACATCGCCGTGGCTGCGCAGTTGGCTGGCGGCGGTGCCCGACACGGCGTGCTGGTAACGCTGTTCGATGTCGGCGAGGACACTGCGCCGCAGCGGGTGCGGGGCGTGCAGGAAGGAGTGCACGGGCGTCTGCCCGAAGTCCTGCTGGATCAGGGCCCGGTTGTTCTTCGCGGCGCTGATGGCGAACTCGTCCTCGGGGCCGGGCGGCGCCATCGGTATGGAGGTCGGCGACATGAAGTGCCGGGCCTGGCCGTTGCCGAGGAAGAACAGGTCGGGGCGCACGGTCCGGCCGAGGAACACGTCGTCGTTGAAGTACAGGAAGTGCTCGGCGAGGCCCTCGATGTGGTGCAACTGGCTTTCGATGGCGTGCGAGTTGTACGTCGGCAGCGCTCCCCGGTCGGCGAAGATCTCGCGGTGGTCGACCACGCGGACGCGCGGGTGCGAGGTGTCCAGCCAGTGCGGGACCTGCCCGTCGGTGACGAGGTGGATGTTCCGGATCCAGGGCGCGTACATGTCGATCGAGCGCAGGGAGTAGCGCAGTTCGTCCCGGTCGCGGAAGCGGGCGGCGCTGGTCGCCGCGTCCTCGGTGTCCATGCCCAGCGCGGCCAGGACGGCGTTCTTGCGCTCCAGCCAGGCCACGTCCGCGCCGTCGACCCAGGTGTAGACGGCGTCGACGGGGAAGTCGACGTCGCCGTGCAGCCGTTGGGTGAAGGCTTCGATGGTGGGGTAGGGGCGGCCGGCCAGGGTGAGGGAGGAGCGGCGCATGGCCGCGTTCGGGACCCGTTCGCCGATCAGGGTGCGGGCGGGCGCCTGGAGGTGGGCGGGGTCCTCGGGGTCGTTCTCCCAGAAGGAGATCGTGCAGCCGTACACGGCGCCCAGGCGCAGCAGGCGCGAGGGGGCGACGACGTTCTGGTAGACGCGGACGCCCGAGGAGGGGGTGTCGGCGTAGGGGGCGACGAGTCCGGCGAGGACCGTCGCGACCGTCTTCTGGCTCTCGTTGAGGACGGCGGCGTACACGGCGTCGTCGCGGTGGCGCTCGGCGAGGGCCTTGAAGACCGCCTCGCGGTACACGGCGTGCACGGCGACGGAGTGCCGTACGAGGTGGTCGCGTACGACCAGATAGGGGATGTCGGCCCCTTCGAGCACGTTGGCCACCAGGGCCAGGTTCTGCTGGACGACGTCCCAGGGGGACTCCCAGTCGAGGAGCCGGCAGACCTGGCCGCCGTCGCTGACGAACCCGCGCCGCTGGAGCAGGCGTTGTTCGAGGGCGCGCTGGTCGGAGCTGCGGACGGTGGTGGCGGGGGCGGGGGTGGCGGCGGGCACGATGCCCTCGGCGCCGCCGAAGTAGGCGTGCAGGGCCTGGCGTTCGGCCTTGGCGACGGCGCGCCGGCCGGTGTCGCGTTCGGCGGCGAGTTCGTGGAGGATCCGCTCCCAGGTGGCGGTGACCACGGTGGGCGAGAAGCGGTTGACCGAGGCGAGGGCCGCGGCGCCCATCCGCGCGCGCAGTTCGGCGTCCTGGATGAGCAGCAGCAGCGCCGAGGCGAGGGCGTCGGTGTCGCCGGGCGGGACGAGGATGCCGGTCTCGCCGTCGATGACGACCTCGCGCGGGCCGTTGGGCGAGTCGTAGGAGACCACCGGGACACCGGCGGCCTGGGCCTCGGCGAGGACGAGTCCGAAGGCCTCGTTGCGGGAGGTGAGGGTGGCGATGCTGGCCTTGGCCCACTCCTCGGCGAGATGCCGGGAGTTGCCGTTGAGCTGGACGCAGTCGTGCAGCCCGAGCAGGTCGATCTGCCGGCGCAGGGCGCCGCTGAGCGGTCCGTCGCCGAAGATCCGCAGCTGCCAGTCCGGGTGGTGCCGGGCGACGGTCGCCCAGGCGGTGACGGCGTGGTCGATCTGCTTCTCGGCGACCAGCCGGCCGGCGATGACCACCGTGCGGGTCTGCAGAGTGGAGCGCGGCCGGAAGCCGCCGGGCAGGGCGTTGGGCACGACCTCGAGCCGGGGCGCGGCGTCCCCGAGGGTCTCGGCGAACCAGTCCCGGGTGCGTTCGCTGAGCACGGCGAGGCAGTCCAGGCGGGCGGCGTACCGGCGCAGCGGCTCACCGCTGGCGCCGCGCAGTTCGGAGACCCGGTGCTCCTGGTGGACGGTGATCACCTGGGCCGGGGCCAGGTGGACGGCGAGGGCCATCAGGGCGGGGGTGGTGGTGATCAGGACGTCGGTGTCCGTGTCCTGGAGGGCGAGTCCGAGTTCGAGGTCGGAGAGCCGGTTGAAGGCGGGTTCCCAGTCGCGGTCGACGATCTGGCTGGGCTGGGCGGCGAGGCCCGTCCACACCGTGTCGTCGACGGCGGTGGGGCGCAGCGGGCGGGGGGCGGGGGCGGTGAGGTCGACGAGGTAGTCGACGCGGACCCGTTCGTGCGGGGTGAAGAACTGCTCGCGCTTGCTCTTGAAGACGCTGAGCACCCGTACGTCGTGCCGGGCGGCGAGTTCGGAGGCCTGGTTGTACACCGCGCGTTCGGTACCGCCTACGGCGTCGGCCGTGGTCAGCAGGAACGTGATCTTCATATCTGTGGTCAGCCTGCCTCGGGCATGCGCGTGCAGGTGATGCGGAGGTTTCCTGCGGGGGTGTAGCGCGGTTGGACGATCAGGGGCGGGTGGCCCTGGGGGGTGATGGCCAGGGCGCGCATCGCGAAGACGCGCAGGGGGTTGCGGACGTCGTGCAGCCGGCGGCCGAGACGGCTGGAGAGCCCGGTGCGGTCGGCCAGGACGACGTCCCAGTGCTCGGGGCGGGTGCCGCGCGGCGGCATCCGGTCGAGCGGGACGTCGACCCGGTAGGCGCCGGCGCCGAGCGGGGTGACGGGCTGTTCGATCCGGCGCCCGGAGGCGACGAACTCGGCCCAGGGCTCCTCGGCGCGGGTACCGAGGACCCGGAAGTCGACGGTGACCCCGGCGTGGCCCAGGTGCACCTTGGCCACCTCCACGGCGGCCCGCGCGCCGGTGCTGACCAGGCGGGCGCTGCCGCGCACGGAGCGGCCGAGCCGGTGCCGCTCCCCCGTCACCGGGGAGGCCTCCATGGGCTTGGTGGGGCCCTCGTACGGCGTCGGCGGCTCGAGGAGCAGCAGGGACAGGGTGCGCCGGCGGCGCCCGGAGCGGACGCGCAGCCGCATGCGCCAGCGGCCGGTGCCGACGGGGACGCCGCCGACCTCGGCGCCCAGCAGGATCGCGGCGTCGACCAGGGCCTCGCCGTCGGGGCCGGTGTGGACGCGGGCTTCGGCGAGGTGGCGGCGGCCGCGGCGGCGCAGCACGATCTCGGCCCGGTCGGGCTGTCCGGCGGAGGGCGGCAGTTGGGCGTGCAGGTTCACGGTCTGGCCGTCGAGGATGGCGGCGTAGCGCAGCCGGGCGGTGCGTTTCCCGCGCAGGGGGACGAACAGGCCGAGCATGACGCGTTCGCGCAGGGCGACGGCCTTGGCGCGCAGCCGGCGGCGCGGCCGGGGCGCCCCGCCGTGGTCCGGTGCGGGGGTGCGGGGTCTGGAGGTCATCGGCCGAGGCGCCCCGGTCCGGTCGCGCGCTCGTCGGCGCGGGGGTGCTGCGGGGCGGGGTGCGGGTCGTCCGGCAGGTGGATGCCGGAGTCCTTCTCGAAGGGGCTGAGCACGGGGAAGTAGGCCTCCAGGAAGTTCTTCACCATCCGGCCCTGGGCGTCGGGGTCGGCCGCCGTGACCGTGTCGTTCATGCAGAAGGTGTCGAAGTTGCGGCGGGCGAGCAGGTTGTCCAGGCGCCGTTGGGCGAGGGTGTCGGCGAGGTCGACGTACACGTAGCGGATGTCGCCGACCGTGGCGCGGGCCGAGTGGTAGGCGTAGTAGTGGTGCAGCGAGGAGGCGATGGGCACGTCGCTGGGCGAGCGGAAGCGGGAGTGCTGGGTCACCCGGTGGGCCTTGGCGTAGATCTGCTCTATCTCGGTGAGGACGCTGCGGCGCAGGGCGTGCGGGGTGTGTTTCATCTTCTGTGAGATGACGGTGCCGAACTGCTGGGCGATCAGGCCGCGGCTGTTGCGGCCGGCCGCGTTGACGGGCAGGTCCTCGTCGCCGGCCCGGCCGGACGGGATCAGCGCCTTGGACTGGAAGAACTTGGTGAGTCCGTTGGGGTGGAAGAAGTGGCCGGGCTGGACCGGGCGGCCGAAGAACACGTCGTCGTTGAGGTAGAGGAAGTGCTCCGAGAGGTCCCGGATGTGGTGCAACTGGCTCTCGATGGCGTGTGAGTTGAACGTGGGCAGCGCGTAGGGGTCGGAGAAGATCTCCCGGTGGTCCACCACCCGGATGCCGGGGAAGTCGGTGTTCAGCCAGGACGGCACCTGGCCGGCGGTGACGAGGAAGATGTTGCGCACCCAGGGGGCGTACTGGTGGATCGAGCGCAGGGAGTAGCGCAGTTCGTCGCGGCTGGTGTAGCGGGCGTCGTTGGCCGCCTGCTCGTGCAGTGCGCCGCCGGGGGCGGTGGTGAGCCGGCCGCGCAGCGCGTCCCGGTTCGCCCGCCAGACCGGGTCGGAGTCGTCGACCCAGGTGTAGACGACGTCGATGGGGAAGAGGTGGTCCTCGGGCAGGGCGGCGACGAACTCGGGCAGGGTACGGGCGTGTCCGGTGGAGTACACGGCCGGTACGGCACTGAAACGTTTCTGTTCGGCCCAGCAGCGGCCCGCGTCCACCGACACCTCGGTCATCACCCGGTTGGGGCGCGGCGCGACCAGCCGGCCGTCCTGCTCCGCCCAGAACTCGATGTCGCAGCCGGACTCCCGGCCGAAGACCAGGTTGCCGCTGGGGTCGCAGACGATCCACGCCACGCGCACCACGCTCTGACCGCGCAGGGCGCGCCAGGTGGCGACGGCGCCGCCGGGGCGCATCGGCCCGGCCGGGACGGCACCGGCGTATCCGGCGCCCTCCTCGCTGACGACCCGCAGCAGCGCCTCCAGTTCGGCCCGCTGCCGGGCGGGCACGGCGACGCTCGGGGTGAGCGAGGACTGACCGCGCACACAGAAGTAGTCGATGCCCGCCTCCTCCAGCACGGAGACGAGGACGTGCAGATTGCGGGCCCGGGCGGCCCACGCGGTGGCCCCGGGGACCTCCACGGCACGGACGTGCTTCCCGGCCACCCGGACGACCCGGATCCGATCGCCGGCCCGCGGGCCGCCCCGGCCCTGTCCGCCGAGCGCCCGGACGACGACGGCGGAGCGGACGGCGTCGGCGGAGGCCAGGGAGCGCTTCACCGAGGAACGCAGCGGGTGGGGGACTCGTCGCACGATCCGGCGCCGCGCCCCCAGCGGCACCAAAGATCGATATGTCGACACGAGCGCGCTCGCCTCGGGGTTGTTGAGGCTCACCTGTACTTCCGCACTTTCCACGTCCGAAGCCGGCTCGACCACAAGACCGGCATCTGCGTTCACCTGATGCACAGCAAAGGATTACCGAACATTTACTGATCAATCATGATGTTTCCATCTGTTCCACGGGCTGTCCAGGAGTAATCGGTTTCCGGCGGCCTCATACCGGCGCCGACTCCCCCAGCACCAGGCCCGGTTGGGGCATCTGCCGGGCGACCCGCAGCGTCCCTGCGGGATCGAAGGCCGCGACCACCACCCGGCCGCGGCCGTCGTGGGCCAGGGCCGGATCGCCCGCGCAGGCCAGACCGGTGTCCGACCACCACAGACCCGAGGACTCGTCCTCCGTGGCGCAGACCCCGACCACAACGGTGCCGGAGGCTCCGCGATGGGCGATCACCGTGCAGTCGTAGCCGTCGAGGGTGGTGCGCAGCGCCGCGTTGGCCCCGTCGCCCGGGGTGCCGCCCAGCGGGACGGACCAGCCGCCGCGCCGGTGGCAGATCAGCCCGCCCCCGGCCGGGTCGGTCCAGAAGTACGTGAGCCGGCCGGGCGCGGTCTCCAGCGCGGCGACCGATCCCGCCGCCGGGCCGGGCCGTACGTCGTGCGAGCGCTGCGGCTCGGCGGCGGGCTCGGGCTGGAACCAGTGCAGGGCGGCGCCCCCGGCCGGGGCGAACACCTCGATCCGGCCGTCCGACGTGGCCGCCGCGGTGAGTCCGCCGCGCACGTCCGTGCCCCGCAGATCGGCCCAGGGCTCCCAGCGGCCGCCCTTGCCCTCCCGACGCATCATCAGCCCGCCGCCCGCGTTGGGCGCGAAGACGTGCACGGTTCCGTCGGAGGCCACGGCGCCCGCCGGGGCGCCGAAGTGCCGCGCCCGGTCCGGCTGGGGGTGCGGATTGCCGAGGGAGCGCCACTCCGTGACGGGCCGTCCGCTCTGGTACTGGATCGCGTGGACGACGTCCACCTCGACGGCCCCGTCACCCCGCGGGCGCTCCCGCCGGCCCAGGAAGTGGACGTAGGCGTCCGCCCCCTGGACGATCGCGAGATGGGTGAGGTGCCGGACCTCGACGAGGTCCGGCCCCGACCAGTCGGGGCCACCGGGCCGGGTCTCGGTCCACCGCAGCAGTCCGCCGCGGGCGGGCGCGTACGCGGTGAGCCGGCCGTCCCTGCCGAGGGTGAGCCAGGTGCCCGTGGCCGTGCCGGTCACCGCCGGCGCCGGCACGGTGGCGGCGGCAGCGGTCACCGGCGCGGCGGAACCGCGCCGGGTCGCGGCACGCGCGGACCGGCCCCGCATCGGCATCACGGCCTCCTGACGAACATGGCCGATCCGTGAACGACGGATGGCCGGAATTCTCACATCATATGCATGGTCCCTACACTGCTCCGAGCCGCGGGCCGCACGGCCCGACGGGGAGAGCGGCCTCACCCACCCCGGCCCACCAGGGCTTTCACGTGATGTGGATCACTGTCGTACAACGGCCGACGGGGGTCGCCGGTCTTCCGAACGCCCGGGCGCACGCCTGCCCGGACCCGAGAAAGACGAGGACACCGACCCGTATGACGACCCCAGCCGTCGAGAGCCCGAGCGCATCGCCCCGTTCCCCGGACGGCGGCGCACCCCGCCGCCGACGCCGGACCGGCCGGTGGATCCTGCTCGCGCTGACCCTCCTCCTCGTGGTCGGCGCCGGCACCGCGTACTGGCTCTACCGGGACCTCGACGGCAACATCAAGGGCGTCGACATCGACGAGGCGATCGGTGACGACCGGCCGGAGAAGCTGCCGACCTCCGGGCAGAACATCCTGATCCTGGGGTCGGACTCGCGCGCCGGGGCGAACGCCGCGCTGAACACCGGCAAGGTCGCGGGCGCCCGCTCCGACACCGCGCTGGTGATGCACATCCCCGAGGGCCGCACCGAGGCCGTCGCCATCAGCATCCCGCGCGACACCCTGGTCACCCGGCCCGAGTGCAGCGGGTCCGACGGCTCGACGGTGGCCTCCGCCCGGCGCGTGATGTTCAACTCCATCTACTCGCAGGTCGGTCCGGCCTGCGTGGTCAAGACGGTGGAACAGATGTCCGGGGTCCGCATGGACCACTACGTCGAGGTCGACTTCGCCGGCTTCAAGGGGCTGGTGGACGCGATCGGCGGGGTGACGGTCACCGTCGACCAGGACATCCACGACACCTCCAGCGGCCTCGACCTCACCGCGGGCACCCACCGGCTGGACGGGACGCAGGCCCTGCAGTTCGTCCGGACCCGGCACGGCATCGGCGACGGCAGCGACCTGGGCCGCATCGGCCTCCAGCAGCAGTTCATGCTCGCCCTGCTGGGCGAGATCAAGAAGCAGGACCTGCTGGGCAGCCCCGCCAAGACCTACGAGATCGCCGACGAGCTCACCGCGGCCCTCACCACCGACTCCGGTCTCGCCTCGCTCACCAAGCTGGCCGAGTTCGGCCGCAGCCTCAACGGCGTCGACCCGTCCACCATGGAGACGATCATGCTCCCGGTGGCGTACGACAAGGTCGACCCGAACCGGGTCGTGGCCGCCGAGCCCCAGGCCTCCACCCTGTGGAAGGCGGTCCGCTCCGACTCCCAGATCCCGGAGTCGGCGAAGAAGTCCCCGGCGACCGGCGGGAGTTCCTGACCACCGACGAACCTGACGACCCGTCGGATCTGACGTCGGGTCGGTCGCCGGTGGGTCAGTCGGCGGGTCGGTCGCCGATGGGTCGGCCGGTGGGTCGGCCGGTTCAGACCTCCTGCCACGCCGTCAGCGCGAGCACCGGCTCGTCCTTGCGGCGGCTGAGCAGGAGGCGTCCGGTCGACGGGGACAGCGTGGCGGCGACCACCCGGTCCTCGTGGTCCACGGCCAGCGCCACCTCGGCGTCGGCGGCCAGTCGAGGGCCGGACTCGGCCCACCAGGCGCCGGCCGACTCCTGTTCGGTGGGGTAGGCGGCGAAGGCGACCCGGCCGCTCGCGGAGCGCTGGGCGAGCAGGGTGCAGTCGTGGCCGTCGAGCACGCAGCGGATCGCGGCCACCGGACCGGCTCCGGCGGCGGCGAGCACGGGGGCCGGCTTGGTGCCGGGCCGCCAGGCCCACACCTCGCCGGAGTCGTCCGTGTAGAAGAGGGTGGTGTGCTCGGCCGAGGTGGCGAGCGCCCGCAGGGTGCCGGGGCGGACCGGCGCCTCCAGGGCCTCCTCCAGCACGGGCGGACCGCCGGCCTCCTCCTGCCGCCAGTGCAGGATCCCGCCGGACACGGCCGCGTACACCTCGATACGTCCCGACTCCCCCGCCACCGCGACGGGCGGCCCCTCGACGCCCTTGCCCTGAAGGTTCCGCCAGGGCTCCCAGCCGCCCTTCTCCTTCTGGGCGACCATGCCGATCCCGGTGGCCTTGTCGCGGACGAAGACATGGGCGCGTCCCTCGGCGTCCACCGCGACGGCGGGCGGGCCGGTGCGGGCGCCCCGCTTGTCCGGGTGGCCGACGGGCGCCCAGTCCAGCGGGGCGAGCAGCGGCCGGTAGTGGACGGAGTGCACCAGGCCCGCCTCGGCCTTCACGGTGGGCCGCCAGGACACCAGATGGGCATAGCCGTCGGCGCCCTGGCCGACGGCGAGCACCGGGTGCACCTTCTGGTCCCCGCCGACCCGGCGCGGGCCGTCCCAGGGCCCGCCCGGTGTGTGTTCCGCTCGGCACAGGACGGCGTCCTCGGACGTCAGATAGACACTCAGCCGCCCGTCGCGGCCGCGTATGAGCCAGTCGCCGTTCACCCGTTCACTTTATGTCGACGGCTTCCCGGCCACGCCCGGCGGGCCCGTGGCCGTGGCGTCCGTGGGACGCTGACGCCATGGACGCCCCCTTGGACGACAGTGCCGCACTCCTCGTGATCGTCGACGGCGCGAACGTGGTCGGGTCGGTGCCCGACGGCTGGTGGCGGGACCGGCGGGGTGCCGCGGAGCGGCTGCGGGACCGGCTGGCCGCGGACGGGCTGCCGGGGCATGCCGGGCCCGTGGAGATCGTGCTCGTGGTGGAGGGCGCGGCGCGCGGGGTGGAGCCGGTGGCCGGGGTACGGGTCGAGTCGGCGGCCGGCAGCGGGGACGACCACATCGTCGGCCTGGTCGCCCGGGCCGACGGCCGGCCCCGCCTGGTCGTGACCGCCGACCGCGAGCTGCGCCGCCGGGTGACGGAACTCGGCGCCGAGGTGACGGGCCCGCGTGCGGTACGGGGCCCGGCGGACGCCTCCTAGGAAAGCCTGGTGGCTCAGGCCGTTTCCCCACCCCCGCGTACCTCGTCGGCCGTCGTCTCCTGGTGCCGGCCGAGGCGGCTGTGGGAGCGGCCGTAGAGGAAGTAGACGAAGAAGCCGATGACCATCCAGATGCCGAAGCGGAGCCAGGTCTCGGCGGGCAGGTTGAGCATCAGCCACAGCGAAGCGCACACCGACAGGATCGGGACGACCGGCACCCACGGGGTGCGGAAGGCGCGCGGCAGGTCGGGGCGGGTGCGGCGCAGGACGATCACACCGATCGCGACGACGACGAAGGCGAAGAGCGTCCCGATGTTCACCAGTTCGGCGAGCTCGCTGAGCTTGGTGAAGCCGGCCAGGATCGCGATCAGCACACCGAGCAGGATGGTCGGCCGGTACGGGGTCCTGAACCGCGGGTGGACGTAGGAGAAGAAGCGCGGCAGCAGGCCGTCACGGCTCATCGCGAAGAACACCCGGGTCTGGCCGAGGAGCAGGATCATGCAGACCGTCGTGAGGCCGACGGCGGCGCCGAAGCTGATGAAGCCCGCGAACCAGGGGTGCCCGGTGGCCTTGAAGGCATCGGCGAGGGGGGCGCTCACGGACAGCTTGCTGTAGTGCTCCATCCCGGTGACGACGATCGACACGGCGACGTACAGGAGGGTGCAGATGATGAGGGAGCCGATGATGCCGCGCGGCATGTCGCGCTGCGGGTTCTTGGTCTCCTCGGCGGCCGTCGCGACGACGTCGAAGCCGATGAACGCGAAGAACACCACGGAGGCGGCGGTGAAGATGCCCATCACGCCGAAGTTGGAGGGCGCCCAGCCGAACATCAGCTGGATCAGCGGCGCCTGGAGGTTGTTGCCCGCCTCCACGGTCTGCGCCTTCGGGATGAACGGGTCGTAGTTCTCGCCGTGGATGAAGAAGGCACCCGCGATGATCACGGTCAGGACGACCGTCACCTTGATGGCGACGACCACGGAGGTGAGCCGCGCGGAGAGCTTCGTGCCGACCACGAGGATGGCGGTGAGCACCAGGACGAGGGCGGCGGCGAGGATGTCGAAGCCGAAGCCGCTCGCCTCCTCCCGCACGCCCAGCGCCTCCGGCAGATGCCAGCCCGCGTTGTCGAGCAGCGAGGCGATGTACCCGGACCAGCCGACCGCCACCACCGCCGTGCCCAGCGCGAACTCCAGGACCAGGTCCCAGCCGATGATCCAGGCGGGCAGTTCACCGATGGAGGCGTACGAGAACGTGTACGCGGAGCCGGCCACCGGGACGGTGGAGGCGAACTCGGCGTAGCAGAGGGCGGCGAGCCCGCAGGCGACGCCGGCCGCGACGAAGGCCAGGGCGACGGCGGGCCCGGCGTTGTTCTTGGCGACCGTACCGGTCAGGACGAAGATTCCGGTGCCGATGATGACACCGACGCCGAAGACGGTCAGATCGAGCGCGGACAAGGATTTCTTGAGCGCGTGCTCTGGTTCCTCGGTGTCGAGGATGGACTGCTCGACCTTCTTCGTCCGGAAGAGGGTGCTGCTCATGGGTACCTCCCACGCTGTGTCGTCCTCGACATGATCGAGAGGGGGCACAGACCGTATGCCCCGGCTCGGGCGGGTTAACGCGAATGGGCCGGTTCCACCACTCTTCACAGTGGTCGAACCGGCCCATCCGGGCGTGTCGGGTTGACGTGGTCGCGCGTCAGTCGCGGGCGGGCTCCACGGAGTCCACCTCGGCGGCCTCGGTGCCGTACTTGCCGTCCAGCTTGGCGACGAGTCCGGTGACCTGGCGGGCGATGTCGGGGGCGGTCAGCCCGATCTCCGCCATGACCTCGGCGCGGGAGGCGTGGTCGAGGAAGCGGGGCGGGATGCCGAAGTCGCGCAGCGGGACGTCGACGCCCCCGTCGCGCAGGGCCTGGGCGACCGCCGAGCCGACACCGCCGACGCGGCTGTTGTCCTCGACGGTGACGACCACCCGGTGCCGCTCGGCGAGCGGGGCCATGGCCTCGTCGACGGGTTTGACCCAGCGCGGGTCGACGACGGTGGTGGAGATGCCCTGCTTGTCGAGCAGGCCGGCGATCTCCAGGCACATCGGGGCGAGGGCGCCCACGGAGACGAGCAGCACGTCGGGCGTGTCGGTGCCCGGCTCGCGCAGCACGTCCATGCCGCCGACGCGTCCCACGGCGGGGACGGCGGGGCCGACGGCGCCCTTGGAGAACCGTACGACGGTCGGCGCGTCGTCGATGGCGACGGCCTCGCGCAGCTGGGCGCGGACCTGGTCGGCGTCGCGCGGGGCGGCGAGCCTGAGGCCGGGGACGACCTGGAGGATCGACATGTCCCACATGCCGTTGTGCGAGGCGCCGTCGGTGCCGGTGACACCCGCCCGGTCCAGGACGAAGGTCACCCCGCACTTGTGCAGGGCCACGTCCATCAGCACCTGGTCGAAGGCGCGGTTGAGGAAGGTGGCGTACACGGCGAAGACGGGGTGCACCCCGGCGTGGGCGAGGCCGGCGGCGGAGACGGCGCCGTGCTGCTCCGCGATGCCGACGTCGTAGACCCGCTCCGGGAAGCGCTTGGCGAACCTGTCGAGCCCGACGGGCTGGAGCATGGCCGCGGTGATCGCGACGATGTCCTGGCGCTCCTCGCCGAGCTTGACCATCTCCTCGCCGAACACGGAGGTCCAGTCGGCGCCGGAGGAGGCGATGGGCAGCCCTGTGTCGGGGTGGATCCTGCCGACGGCATGGAAGCGGTCGGCCTCGTCCTGGAGGGCGGGCTGGTAACCGCGGCCCTTCTCGGTGAGGCAGTGCACGATCACCGGGCCGCCGAAGCGCTTCGCCTTGGCCAGCGCGGACTCCAGGGCCTCCAGGTCGTGGCCGTCGATCGGACCCACGTACTTCAGGCCGAGGTCCTCGAACATGCCCTGGGGCGCGATGAAGTCCTTCAGGCCCTTCTTGGCGCCGTGCAGGGTGTCGAAGAGGGGCTTGCCGACTACGGGGGTGCGCTCCAGCAGGTCCTTGCCGCGGGCCAGGAACCGCTCGTAGCCGTCGGTGGTGCGCAGGGTCGCGAGGTGGTTGGCGAGGCCGCCGATGGTCGGCGCGTACGAGCGCTCGTTGTCGTTGACGACGATGACCAGCGGGCGGTCCTTGGCGTCGGCGATGTTGTTGAGCGCCTCCCAGGCCATGCCGCCGGTCAGCGCGCCGTCGCCGATGACCGCCACGACATGGCTGTCCCGGTCGAGGATCTCGTTGCCCTTGGCGATGCCGTCGGCCCAGCCGAGGACCGTGGAGGCGTGGCTGTTCTCGATCACGTCGTGCTCGGACTCGGCCTGCGAGGGGTAGCCGGACAGGCCGCCCTTCATCTTCAGCCGGGAGAAGTCCTGCCGGCCGGTGAGCAGCTTGTGGACGTAGGACTGGTGGCCGGTGTCCCACAGGATCTTGTCCTTGGGGGACTCGAAGACCCGGTGCAGGGCGATGGTGAGCTCGACCACGCCGAGGTTGGGCCCGAGGTGGCCGCCCGTCTTCGACACGGCCTCGACGAGGAAGCTCCGGATCTCCCCTGCCAGCTGGTCCAGCTCCTCCGGGCTGAGCCGGTCCAGATCGCGCGGTCCCCTGATGCGGGTCAGCAGCGGCACCCGTGCCTCCTTGCAGTAAAAGCTGTTCGAGCTGTTGCCGGGCCAGTCGAGTCTAATGTTCCGCGCTCGGGCCTATGACACGCCTATGCCCGGCACTGTTTCAGTGCCGGGCACAGTGAGTTACGTCAGGGGCGCGGGGCCGTATTGATATGCGGCTCCGCCGCATGGGCGCGACCAGCCACGACGGCGAGTCACGCGCAGTCCCACCGCACCCCGTACGGCGAGAGGCGCTATCCGCGACCCGCGGCCTTCTGAGACTTACGAGACACGGAGTCGATCACGACGGCGCCCAGCAGAACCCCACCGGTGATCATGTACTGGATCGACGTGTTCATGTTCAGCAGGTCCAGACCGGTCTGGATGGACTGGATGACCAGCATGCCCAGCAGGGCGGACCAGACGGTACCGCGGCCGCCGAAGAGGCTGGTGCCACCGATGACGGCCGCCGCGATGGCGAGCATCAGGGTGTTGCCGCCACCGGCGCTGAGCGTCGCGCTCGCGGTCTGGCCGGCGAAGAACATACCGCCGATCGCCGCGAAGCCGCCGGAGATGGCGAACACGGTGATGCGGATCATCGGCACGTTGATACCGGCACGGCGGGCGGCCTCGATGCCGCCGCCGACCGCGAACACCTTGCGGCCGTACGTCGTGCGGCGGAGCACGAAGTCGACGATCACCAGCGCCGCCAGGAAGAGCACCAGCGCGTTGGAGACACCGGCCGCGTCGTTGAGGACGATGGCGGCGGCGAAGGCCGCGACGGCGAGCGCTCCGACGCGCAGCAGGATCTCGCCGGTCGCCCGGAACGGCACGCCCGCGGCCTTGCGGCGGCGCTGCTCGTTGAAGTTGCCGACCAGGGAGAGCACAACGGCGAGGCCGGCCAGCAGGTAGGCGCCGATGATGGCCTGGTCCATGAAGAAGGAGCTCTGGCCGAGCAGGTGGACCGGACCCGTGTCGGACGGGATGTTGATGGTGCCGCTGGCGCCCAGCAGCCAGAGCATCAGACCGTTCCAGCCGAGGAAGCCGGCCAGGGTGACGACGAACGCCGGTACCCCGATCCTGGCGAAGAACCAGCCCTGCAGCGCGCCGATGGCGATGCCGGTGAGGACCGCGAGGACCAGCGCCAGCCAGGCGTTCATGCCATGGGTCACCACGAACACGGCGAACAGGGTGGAGGCCAGACCGCTGACCGAGCCGACCGACAGGTCGATCTCGCCGAGCAGCAGGACGAACACCAGGCCGATGGCGAGCATGCCGGTGGCCGACATGTAGTAGCTGATGTTCGAGAGGTTGTCGGCGCTCAGGAAGCGGTCGTTCTGCAGCTGGAAGATCGTCCAGATGACGATCAGGCCGATGACCACCGGCAGCGAGCCCAGCTCGCCGCCCTTCACCTTGCGCTTGAACTCGGTGATGTAGCCCTTGAGGCCCTCTTCACGGACCAGCAGACGCGGGTCGACGACGGCGACCGGCGCGGCCGTCGGGTCGTCGGCGGGCGCGACGGTGTCCTGCGTCTCGATCACGCCTTCGGTCTTCTCGACCTTCGTGGCCGTCGAGGCCTTCTCCGGCTCCGGGGAGTCGCTCTTCACGGTCTTGGACGTGTCGCTCACTTTGCCGCCTCCGCGGTGCGACGCCCCGCACGACGGGTCACGGCGTTGTCCGTGGCACCCGTGATCGCGGCGATGATCTCTTCGTGGCTGGTGTCCTTCACGGGGAAGGAGCCGTTGTTCTTGCCCAGGCGCAGGACGGCGACGGTGTCCGCGACCGCCTTGACATCGGCCATGTTGTGGCTGATGAGGATGACGCCGAGGTCACGCTCGCGCAGCCGCTCGACCAGGTCGAGGACCTGTGCGGTCTGCTCGACGCCGAGGGCGGCGGTGGGCTCGTCGAGGATGACGACCTTGGGCTCGCCGATCAGGGCGCGGGCGATGGCGACGACCTGGCGCTGACCGCCGGAGAGGCTCGCGATCGGGATGCGCACGCTCGGGATCCGGATGGAGAGCGTGGACAGCAGTTCGCGGGCGTTCTTCTCCATCGTCACCTCGTCGATGACACCCCGGTGCAGCAGCTCGCGGCCGAGGTAGAGGTTGCCCACGACGTCGAGGTTGTCGCAGAGCGCGAGGTCCTGGTAGACCGTCGCGACGCCGAGCCCCTGGGCGTCGTGCGGCCTGTTGATGCTGACCGGCCTGCCCTCCCACTCGATGACGCCCTCATCGATGGGGTGGACACCCGCGATCGTCTTGACCAGGGTCGACTTACCTGCGCCGTTGTCGCCCACCAGGGCGACCACTTCTCCGGCGTGGACCTCCAGATCGACATCGGTGAGTGCCTGGACCGCACCGAATCGCTTGGAGACTCCGCGCAACGCCAGCACGGGCGTAGCGGACACGTGAACCATCTCCTTCGCCGCCTGACCGGCGGGGATGCCGCGCTGGGGTAGTGCGCGGAGGGACGTGCGGGAGGCGGCGGGAGGCCGCGGTACGCACGAGGTTTACAAGATGAACATGCGCGAATCCGTCACGCTTGGCAACGGTTCCGTCCGACGCCCGCCCCGGCAGCGGGGTGTGTAGGTGGGGCAGGCGTCGGCGGGGTCTCGCGGGACCGCTCGGCGGTCTGGGCCCGAGCCCCTCGGCGGGACTCGGGCCGGGTCACGCGGGGTGCGCGCGGTTACTGCAGACCGGCCTTCTTGCAGGCGGCGGCGTAGTCGGCGGTGCAGATGTCCGCGACCGTCCACAGACCGTCCTTGACGACCGTGTCGTTGATGTTGGCCACGGTGACGGACACCGGGGTCAGCAGCTTGGCCTGGACCTTGTCACCGGAGCCGCTGGTCACCGTGGTGTCGGCCAGGGACTTGATGTCCTTGCCCTCCAGCAGGTTGACCGCGAGCTCGGCGGCCGTGTCGGCCTCGGGCTTGTAGGCCTTGTAGACCGTGGCGGACTGGGTGCCGGCGACGATCCGCTGGATGGCGGCGAGCTCGGCGTCCTGACCCGTCAGCGGGATGTCGCCGATCTTCGCACCCTTGAGGGTGTTGGCGATGCCACCGGCCATGCCGTCGTTGGCGGCGTAGACGCCCGCGATGTTCTTGGCACCCAGCTGCGTGATCGCCGCGGACATCTTCTGGGCGGCGACGGTGTCCTTCCACAGACCCGACTGCTCGTAGGCGATGGTGACCTTGCCGTCGAGGATCTTGTGGGCGCCGGCCTTGAACTGGGCGGCGTTCGGGTCGGCGTCGTCACCGTTGATCATGACGACCTTGGACTTGGTGGTCGCCTTGGAGCCGAGGGCGTCGAGCAGGGCCTGGCCCTGGAGCTCGCCGACCTTCTCGTTGTCGAAGGAGACGTAGGCCGAGACCGGGCCCTGAGCGAGGCGGTCGTACGCGACGACCTTGACACCCTTGTCCACCGCGGACTGGATGGAGGACTTGATCGCGGCGGAGTCCTGGGCGGAGATCACGATGACCTTCACGCCCTTGGTGACCATGCTGCTCATCTGCTGGGCCTGCTTGGCCGGGTCGGCCGCGGCGTTCGCGTACTGCACGTCGCAGTCGGAGCACAGCTCCTTGACCTTGGCCTCGAAGAGCGGCTTGTCGAACTTCTCGTAGCGCGCGGTGACGCTGTCGGGCAGCAGCAGGCCGATGGACTTGCTGTCCGAGCTGCTGCCGGAGTCCTTGTCCTTGTCGTCGCCGGCCTTGCCGCAGGCGGCAATCGACAGTGCCATGGACACGGCGGTGGCGCCGATCACGACTCTACGCATCGTTGCGTTCATTTTGGGGTGTGCCTCCCTGACAGGGCCGCAACGCTGCGGCCGAGGTGGCTCGAAGTCAACTCGGCCGCAAGTTCGACGTCAAGAAGTAAATACTTAACGAGATGGCAACGGCGTCATTCGTTCTCTAAGTGAAGGCAGGCGTGGCGACCGACAAGGTGCCGTCCAAAAGGGTCGAATCACCCATCTCGCTGAGTGCGAGAGCGAGTGCTCCGAGCACCTCGGCACGACCGCCAAGTGCCCCCGGGAGAACGGTGAGTTGACGCGCCGCACTGGGGATCGCATAGCGGCCGACGGACTCTCTGATCGGACCGAGCACCAGTTCACCGGCCTCGGCGAGATCACCGCCCAGGACCACCCGGCTCGGGTTCAGCAGGTTGCAGAGATTGGCGACTCCACTGCCGATATGGCGGCCGACGTCGGCGATCACCCGACGGCAGCCCGGATCTCCGTCCCTGGCCAGCCGCACGACGCCTTCCATCGTGAGGTCCGTGCCGTGGCTGGACTGGAGCAGCGGCAGCACATAGCGCGCGGCCGCGAAGGTCTCCAGGCAGCCCCGGTTACCGCAACGGCAGACCGGGCCGGATTCATCGAGTGTAATATGTCCGATTTCTCCTGCGGTGCCGCCGGGCCCGCGATAGATCTTCCCCTCGATCACCAGACCGGCGCCGACACCGCTCGCGACCTTGATGTAAGCAAGATCACGTACGCCCCTGCCGCTGCCCCAGACCAGCTCGCCGAGGGCGCCGAGGTTGGCGTCGTTGTCCACGTGCACGGGCACGCCGAGGCGGCCTCTGAGCTCCTCGGCGGGTCTGGTGCCGATCCAGCCGGGGAGGATCGCCGAGGAGCCGAGCGTGCCGGACTCCAGCTCGATCGGGCCGGGGACGCCGAGCCCCACTCCCGCGATCTTCGAACGGTCCACCCCGGTGGCCTCGATCAGCCGGATGACCAGCTGTTCCGCCCGGTCGAAGCCCTGGCTCGAGGAGGCGTCCACATCCAGCGGCTCGGACTCCTCGGCGAGCACCTGATGGGCGAGGTTGCCGAGGGCGACCCGCAGATGGGTGTGGCCGAAATCCACCCCGATGACAATGCCGGCGTCCCCGCTGAGGGAGACGCTGCGCGCCCGGCGCCCACCCGCGGAGGTGGGCGTGACCTCGACGGTTCCGCCGTCCTTGAGCTCGCGCACGATGTTGGAGACGGTCGCGGCGGACAGCCCCGTCGCCCGGGCGATCTCGGCCTGCGTGAGGGACCCGGCCAGACGCACGGCACGTACGACCCGCTCCAGGTTGGCCCGATGCAGCGACGACTGCGACCCCGGAGTCTCCACGACGACCTCCTGCGCGCGGGACCGCTTCAATGAGGTCCCGTCTATGTCCAACTAGTGAACTCTAAGCTGAGCCGTTCGGGTCCACTCCCGTCAAGAGGTTGAACAGTATCCGCACGCTCGAACAAGCGGACCCGCGCTCACCCGAGGGAGGGTTGCGGGGTGTGCGGGGGCGGCTGCGGGGCGTTGCGGAGAGTGGCATTCCGGGTGTGAAGGACTCCGGAGCGTGGCGATCAAAAGGGGCGGCAGGCGCTGAAAAGCGGCGTACACGACAACCCGTGCGCAGGAGGTCCGTGTACGCCGCATGAAGGCGCCGGGTTTACTTCAGGGCCCCTGCTGTCAACCCCGCGACGACCTGCCGCTGGAAGACGACGTACGCCGCGAGCACCGGGAGCATGGCCATGACCAGGCCGGCGAAGAGTCCCGACCAGTCGCCCTTGTAGCCCTGGCTGACGGCCAGTTGGACGAGCCCCTGGGTGAGGACCCGTTTGTCGGGGTCGGTGTTGAGGACCGTGGGCAGCATGTACTGGTTCCACTGGCCGAGGAAGTTGAAGATGCCCACGCTGATCAGGCCGGGTTTCGCCATCGGCAGCATGATCTGGAGGAAGATCCGGGTGTGCGAGGCGCCGTCGACGAACGCGGCCTCCGCCACCGAGGTCGGCAGCGTGCGGAAGAACGCCGTCAGGAAGAACACCGTGAACGGCAGCGAGTACGCGATGTAGACCAGGATCAGGCCGTGCAGGGTGTTGAGCAGCCCCATGTTGTTCACCACGTAGAACAGCGGGACCAGCGCCAGCATGACGGGGAAGCTCATGCCCCCGATGAACAGGTAGTAGATGAACCGGTTGCCGGGGAAGTCGAAGCGGGCGAGGACATAGGCCGCCATGGAGCCGAGGACCAGGGTGCCGACGAGCGAACCGCCCACCACCAGAACGGTGTTCAGGAAGTAGTCGCTCATGTTGGCCTCGGTCCACGCCCGCGACCAGTTGTCGAAGTGCAGGGTGCGGGGCAGCGCCCAGGGCGAGCCGAAGATGGACCGGTCGTCCTTGAAGGAGGTCATCACCGCCCACAGCAGCGGCAGCACGACCATCACGGCCCACAGGACGAGTACGCCGTGCGAGAAGACGTTCAGGACCCGGCCCTCGGACTTCGGTGCCGTGTCCTCGCGGCCGGCCGGACCGTGCGTCTTCGTGACGGTCACCGGGACGGGAGCGGGCGGTTCGGTCGTCGTCATGGTCAGTACTCCAGCCGCTCGCGCCGCCCGAGCCGCATCACGACGGCGGCGAAGGCCAGCGTCACGACGAGCAGGGCGACGCCGATGGTGGTGGCGTAGGCGGCCTGACCGTCACGGAACGCCTTCTGGTACACGTACAGGACCATGACGGTGGTCGAGTAGTCGGGGCCGCCGGGACCGGTCGTCATGATCTGCACGACCGCGAACGACTCGGCGCCCAGGGCGAGGATGCCCAGGTAGACCCAGCCCGACTGCACGGTGTCCCAGAGCAGCGGCAGGGTCACCCGGAAGAAGGTGTCGGCCCGGTTCGCGCCGTCGAGGAGGGCGGCCTCGTACAGGTCGGCGGGGATGGAGGCCATGCCCGCCGAGAACAGGACCACGAAGAAGCCGACCGTGGACCAGACGAGGACCGCCATCACACACCACAGCGCGAGATCCGGATCGCCGAGCCAGAGCGGCTGGACACCGCCCAGCCCGATGCCCCGCAGGAACGAATTGATCGCCCCGCTGTCCGGGTTGTAGGCGAAGGCGAACAGCAGCGCGACGATCGCGATGGACAGCACCTGCGGGAAGAAATACACGATCTTGTAGAAGGCGGAGCCCCGGACTCCGGAGACTGCCGGACCCTCTTTTCCTCTCCGGCCGCCTCTTCCTTTCCGGCCGCCCCTTCTTTTCCGGCCTCCGGCATTGATCATGAAGGACAGGAACAGCGCGAGTCCGAGCGTCACCAGGGGCACGAGGAGTGCGAACAGCAGACTGTGCCACAGGGACTTCCAGAAGATCTGGTCGTCCAGCATCCTGCGGTAATTGCCGAGGCCGACCATCCTGAATTCGGGACTCAGACCGGTCCAGTCCGTGAACGAGTAGTAGATGGACTGGATGAATGGCCAGATCACGAAGAGCGCGTACAGTCCGAGGGGGAGCGCCAGAAACCCCACGATGAACCGGTATTTGCCGTGCTGCATCGCCACCTACTGGTGCTTGTAGTGCTTGATCGAGGTGTCCTTGGCGGCGGCGTCGGCATATCCCTGGATCTTGTCGATGGCCTCCACGGGAGTGAGCCGTCCGGCCATCATCTCGCCGAGACCGCCGACGCCGATCTGCTCCTTCTGCAACTGGACGTACCAGTCCTGCATCCGCGGGTTCAGCACGTTGTCGCCGGCCTTCTCCAGCGCGGCGACACCGGACTTCAGGCCGGGGGTGAGGGTGATGCCGTCGGTGCCGCCGTTGTACGCGGTGAGCGACTTGACCTTGGCGGTGAAGTTCTTGGAGGAGGCCTCGCCGAGCATGATGCGCAACTGTTCCATGCCGCCGGAGCCGTTCCTGGCCTTCGCCGGGACGACGAAGGGCTCGCCGCCGGAGGCCCAGATGGTGCCGAAGGGCATCTTGTCGGAGGAGTCGATGCCGGTGGGCGCGGAGACGGCGAGGTCGAAGTCGGCGGGGATGACCTTGGCCGACTCGTTCTCCACCCAGGAGCCGTTGGGGATGAACAGGGCCTTGCCCTCGGCCCAGGCGGTCTGTGACTGGATGTGGTCCAGGCCCGGGGTGCCCTTGAGGACGTAGCCCTTCTTGTAGAGCTCGTAGTACGCCTCGAAACAGGCCTTGACGGCGGGGTGTTTCCAGGCGCCCGGCTCCAGGTTGTCGATGGCGTCGAGGACTTCGCGGCCGCCGACCTTGCCGATCATCGGGTAGAGCGAGAACGGGAGGTAGTACGGGTATTTGCCCGCGTACGTCCACCCGGCCATGCCCTTCTTCTTGGCCTTCGCGCAGACCGCGAGCATCTCGTCCCAGGTCTCGGGATAGGCGGCGTCCAGCGAGTCGAGGGCCTTCTGGGAGTACCAGACGCCGTAGACCGTGTAGGCGTAGTACATGATCCAGACCGGGTCGCCGTCGAACTGGCCCATCTCGACGATGCCGGGGCGCAGGGTGTCGCGGACCTTCTTGTCCGGGTCGTCGTACGACGGGGCGTCCAGCAGCGGGGTGAGGTCGGCGAGCTGCCTCTTGCCGACCAGGACGCCCATGTCCATCTGCTCGGCGCCGGAGTTGTCGATGAGGTCGGGCGGGGTGCCCTGGTTGAAGCGGGGCTGGAGCGTGGACTGGATCTTCTGGGTGGCCGAGAACTTCACCTTCGCCTTCGGAAAGCCCTGCTCGTAGATCTTCACGGCGTCCTCGGCGTACTCCTTGCCGAAACCTCCGTCGAACAGCACAAATTCCATCGGGGCGGTCTCATTGACCGCGAGGGGGTTCTTGGCCGTCTTCTTTCCGGCCTTGGCCTTGTCCTCGTCGCCGGCGCCGCTGCTGGCGCACGCGGACAGAAAGCCGATCACGGGGACGGAGACCAGGCCGAGTGCGGCGGACCGCCTGATCAGATCGCGGCGGCCGAAACCCGCCGATTCGCCGTTCACGGCACCGTGGTGCGCGGAGCTGGATCCCATCCTCAAGTCCTCGCCTTCTCAGGTCGGGCAGAGTCGTTGCGGGTCGCGTGAATCGCCGACAGGTATAGTCCACTCCCCTCCGGCGGAGCAAGATCGAGGGCACGGTCGGCCATGGGTCTTTTCCGAGTTGAGACCTCCCGGAAATATGAAGCATCCCCGGCCGCTCTGCCGGAAAAATCCACGACATGTGCCCCGTCCGGCGCAATCAACATCCTTGACATCACCCCTCACTTGGCCCCCTACTGAGGGCTGCGCACCACACAGGACAACGTTGTCCGAGTGCCCTGGTCCGGGCGGGGAGGATGCTCACGCATGCAGTGGTTCGGACGGTTACGCGCGGTGGCGATCACGGCCGCCCTCGTCATGACGGTCGGCGCTCCGGGGACGGCGGTCGCCCGGTCGGCGCACCTCCCGCCTCCCGCCCGGGCGTTCGCGTCCTCGTTCGAGGCCGGCCAGCCAGCCCCGGACTGGACCAGCACGCCGGAGCGGGCCTCGGGGGTCGACGGCGGCCATGCCACGGAGTTGCCCGGTGAGGTGACCGACCGGGTCACACAGGTCCGGGCGAGCGCCGAGAACACCGGGGGCGGCGAGATGAAGGAGAACCTGGCCGACGGCGAGTCGAGCACCAAGTGGCTGACGTTCTCGGCCACCGGCTGGGCCGAGTTCGACCTGGACGCCCCGGCGGCGGTGACCACGTACGCGCTCACCTCCGCCAACGACGTCGCCGAACGCGACCCGGCCGACTGGACCCTGAGCGGTTCGGCGGACGGCACCGGCTGGACGGTCCTCGACAGCCGTTCCGGCGAGGACTTCACCGAGCGTTTCCAGACGAGGACGTACACCCTCGCGGCCCCGGCCGAGTACCGGCACTTCCGGCTGGACATCACGAAGAACCACGGCGCCGACATCCTCCAGCTCGCCGATCTGCGGCTCGCGACGGGCGGGAGCGACGGGCCGGTGCCGCCGGACATGCTCACCGTCGTCGACCGCGGCCCGAGCGGCTCCCCGACCGCGAAGGCGCGCGCCGGCTTCACGGGGACGCGGGCGCTGCGGTACGCCGGGCGCCACACCGCCTCCGGCCGGGCGTACTCGTACAACAAGGTCTTCGACGTGAACGTCCGGGTCGGCGCCCGGACCCGGCTGGCGTACCGGATCTTCCCGCAGCTCGCCGACGGTGAGCGGGACTACGCGGCGACGAACGTCTCGGTGGACCTGGCGTTCACCGACGGGACGTATCTCAGCGGGCTCGGGGCCGTGGACCAGCACGGCTTCCCGCTGTCGCCGCGCGGGCAGGGCGCGGCGAAGGGGCTGTACGTCAACCAGTGGAACGACGTGGAGTCGGCGATCGGCTCGGTGGCCGCCGGGAAGACGGTCGACCGGATCCTGGTGGCGTACGACTCCCCCGGCGGCCCCGCGCGGTTCCGGGGCTGGGTGGACGACCTCGCGCTGCGCGCGGTGGCGCCGGAGCCGGTGCAGGCGCATCTGTCGGACTACGCGGTGACCACGCGCGGGACGAACTCCAGCGGGAGCTTCTCGCGGGGCAACACCTTCCCGGCGACGGCCGTGCCGCACGGGTTCAACTTCTGGACCCCGGTGACGAACGCCTCCTCGCTGAGCTGGCTGTACGACTACGCACGCGGGAACAACGCGGACAATCTGCCCACGATCCAGGCGTTCAGCGCGAGCCATGAGCCCAGCCCGTGGATGGGTGACCGGCAGACCTTCCAGGTGATGCCGTCGGCCGCGGCGGGCGTCCCGGACACCGGGCGCACGGCCCGGGCGCTGGCCTTCCGGCACTCCGAGGAGACCGCGCGGCCGTACTACTACGGGGTCCGCTTCGAGAACGGTGTCACGGCGGAGATGGCGCCCACCGACCACGCGGCCGTCCTGCGCTTCACCTACCCGGGCTCCGACGCGAGCGTCCTGTTCGACAACGTCACCGACCAGGCGGGACTGACGCTCGACCGGTCCTCCGGGGTCGTCACCGGCTACTCGGACGTGAAGTCCGGCCTGTCGACGGGCGCGACCCGGCTGTTCGTGTACGGCGAGTTCGACGCGCCGGTCACGGACGGGGCGTCGAGCGGGGTGAAGGGCTATCTGCGGTTCGACGCGGGCGCCGACCGGACGGTCACCCTGAAGCTGGCGACCTCGCTGATCAGCCTCGACCAGGCGAAGGACAACCTGCGCCAGGAGATCCCGCCCGGCACCGGCTTCGACACGGTGAAGCGGCGGGCGCAGCAGCAGTGGGACGCGCTCCTCGGCAAGGTCGAGGTCGAGGGGGCCACCCCGGACCGGCGGACGACCCTCTACTCCAGCCTCTACCGGCTGTACCTGTATCCCAACTCCGGGTTCGAGAAGGTCGGTTCGACGTACCGGTACGCCTCGCCGTTCTCCCCGATGGAGAGCCAGGACACCCCGACGCACACCGGCGCGAAGATCGTGGACGGCAAGGTGTACGTCAACAACGGCTTCTGGGACACCTATCGGACGACCTGGCCGGCGTACGCGCTTCTGACGCCCACTCAGGCCGGGGTGCTGACCGACGGTTTCGTACAGCAGTACAAGGACGGCGGCTGGACCTCGCGCTGGTCCTCCCCCGGATACGCCGACCTGATGACCGGCACCTCCTCGGACGTCGCCTTCGCCGACGCCTATGTCAAGGGCGTCCGCTTCGACGCGAAGGCGGCCTACGAGGCGGCCCTGAAGAACGCGACCGTCGTACCGCCGTCCTCGGGCGTGGGCCGCAAGGGCATGGCGACCTCCCCCTTCCTCGGCTACACGAGCACGGCGACCCACGAGGGCCTGTCCTGGGCGCTGGAGGGCTACCTCAACGACTACGGCATCGCCCGCATGGGCCAGGCCCTGTACCGGAAGACCGGCGAGAAGCGGTACGCGGAGGAGTCGGCGTACTTCCTCAACCGCGCCCAGGGGTACGTGAACCTGTTCGACACCCGGGCGGGCTTCTTCCAGGGCCGGGACGAGGACGGCGACTGGCGCGTCGAGTCGTCGCAGTACGACCCGCGTGTGTGGGGCTACGACTACACCGAGACCAACGGCTGGGGCTAAGCCTTCACCGCACCGCAGGACAGCCGGGGCCTCGCCAACCTGTACGGCGGCCGGGCCGGCCTGGCGCAGAAGCTCGACACGTACTTCGCGACCCCCGAGACCGCCTCGCCCGAGTTCGCGGGCTCCTACGGCGGGGTCATCCACGAGATGACGGAGGCCCGGGACGTCCGGATGGGCATGTACGGGCACTCCAACCAGGTCGCCCACCACACGCTCTACATGTACGACGCGGCCGGACAGCCCTGGAAGGCCCAGGCGAAGGTCCGCGAGGTGCTGGCGCGGCTCTACACCGGGAGCTCGATCGGGCAGGGCTACCACGGCGACGAGGACAACGGCGAGCAGTCGGCCTGGTACCTGTTCTCCGCGCTCGGCTTCTACCCGCTGGTGATGGGCGGTGGCGAGTACGCCGTCGGCTCTCCGCTGTTCACGAAGGCGACCGTGCACCTGGAGAACGGCAGGGACCTGGTCGTGAAGGCCCCGAAGAACAGCGCGCGGAACGTGTACGTGCAGGGCCTGAAGGTCAACGGCCGTACCTGGACGTCGACTTCACTGCCCCACTCGCTGCTCGCCCAGGGCGCCACCCTGGAGTTCGCCATGGGTGCGCGCCCCTCGTCCTGGGGCAGCGGGAAGGACGCGGCACCCGTGTCGGTCACCCGTGACGACAAGGTGCCCTCGCCCCGCACCGATGTGCTCACCGGCTCCGGCGCCCTGGCCGACAACACCTCCGACACGGCCGCGACGGTGTCCGACGCCGTCGGGCTGCCGACCGGGGGTGGCGCCGCGAAGGCCGTGCAGTACACGCTGACCTCCGCCGAGCGGGCGAAGGCGCCCACGGGCTGGCGGCTGGAGGGCTCCGCCGACGGGACGACGTGGAAGACCCTGGACCGCCGCAGCGGGCAGAGCTTCGCCTGGGACCGGCAGACGCGGGCGTTCGGTGTGGGGTCGCCGGGTAGGTACGCGAGGTACCGCTTGGTGTTCGACGGCGAAGTCCGTCTGTCCGAGGTGGAGTTGCTGTCTTGAACGGGATCGATCCCTGCTGGCTGCCCCCGGAGGCCTTTCGGCCGCTGGGGGCGCGGCGCACCCTGATCCGGGGCTCCGGCCGCCTGGTCGACACCGTGCGCCGTGAAGTGTCCGACGCCTGCGTGCGGTTCGGCGGGGAGGTCGTCCACGACGGCGCGTACGACCTGCTGTTGGAGGTGACCGGCAGCGAACCCGGGGTCGGCGAGGAGGAGTTCACGATCGACCGCGACGGCGGCACGACGACGGTCATCGCCGGCGGCGAACGCGGGCTGCTGTACGGGCTGTTCCAGGTCGTACGGCTCGGCGAGAAGGCGTTCTCGGGCGCCTTCCCCCGCGAGACCCACCGTCCGGCGACGACCCTGCGGATGCTCGACCACTGGGACAACGTGGCCGTGCACCCGGTCATGGGCCAGGTGGAGCGCGGCTACGCGGGCGGTTCGCTGTTCTGGCGGGACGGGCGGGCGCGGGAGGACTTCGCGCGCGTCCGGGCGTACGCGAGGCTGCTCGCCGCCTGCGGGATCAACGCCGTGTGCGTCAACAACGTCAATGTGCACGCCGTCGAGGCACGGCTGCTGACCGACCGGATCGGTGACGTCGCGGCGATCGCCGCCGAGTTGCGGCCGTACGGCATCCGGACGCATCTGTCGGTGACCTTCGCCGCTCCGGTCGTGCTCGGCGGGCTGTCCACCGCCGATCCGCTTCAGGAGGCGGTGCGGGAGTGGTGGGCGGGGGCCGTACGCGGGGTGTTCGAGGCGATCCCCGACTTCGGCGGGTTCGTCGTGAAGGCCGACTCGGAGGGCCAACCGGGGCCGTTCACCTACGGGCGCAGTCACGCGGACGGAGCGAACCTGCTGGCCGGCGCGCTCGCCCCGTACGGCGGCACGGTGCACTGGCGGGCCTTCGTCTACGACCACCGGCAGGACTGGCGCGACCGCACGACGGACCGGGCCCGGGCGGCGTACGACCATTTCGCCCCGCTGGACGGGGAGTTCGCCGGCAACGCGGTGCTCCAGGTCAAGCACGGGCCGATGGACTTCCAGGTGCGCGAGCCGGTCTCACCGGTGCTCGGGGCGCTGCCGCACACGCGGTTGGCGGTGGAGGTGCAGGCCACGCAGGAGTACACCGGACAGCAGCGCCACGTGTGCTGGCTCGGGCCGATGTGGAGCGAGCTGCTGCGGTTCCGGCCGGAGGGCGGGACCGGACCGAGCGTGGGCGAGTCGGCGCGTGATCTCGTCGCCGTGTCGAACGTGGGCGACGATCCGTTCTGGACGGGGCATCCGCTGGCCCAGGCGAACCTCTACACGTTCGGCCGGCTGGCCTGGCGGCCCGACGCCGACCCGGACCGCGTCCTCGACGAGTGGATCGGCCTGACGTTCCCGGGCGCGCCGGAGGGGCTGGTCGAGGGGCTGCACGCGGTGCTGGACGGCTCCTGGCGGACGTACGAGAAGTACACGGCCCCGCTGGGCGTCGGCTTCATGGTGCAGCCGGGGCATCACTACGGTCCGAGTGTCGACGGCTACGAGTACAGCCCGTGGGGCACCTACCACTTCGCGGACCGCGACGGTGTCGGCGTCGACCGCAGCGCGGCGACCGGGACGGGGTACGCGGCCCAGTACGCCAAGGCGTGGGCCGAGGTGTACGAGTCCGTCGCGAGCTGTCCCGACGAGTTGCTGCTGTTCTTCCACCATGTGCCGTACGGGCATGTGCTCAGGAGCGGGAAGACCGTGATCCAGCACATCTACGACACCCGGTTCGAGGGGGTCGAGGAGGCCGAGGAGGCCCGCCGGGTGTGGGCGGGCCTCGACGGCCTGGTGGAACCGGCCCGGCACGGGCGGGTGGCGGAGCTGTTCGAGGAGCAGGTGCGCGGTGCCCGGGAGTGGCGGGACCAGCTCAACAGCTACTTCCTGCGCAAGTCCGGGGTGCCGGACGCGCACGGGCGGATCATCTACTGAAGCCGCAGGACGGCCACGCCGAGCGGGTCGAGCGGGAGCGGCTCGCCCTTCGCCATCGGTTTGCCCGTGAGGAGGTCGGTGGCGGCGGCGTGGGCGCTGGGGCGGACCGGGCGGGTGGTGTGGTTGAGGAGGAACAGCAGACGGGTGCCGTCCGGCGCCGTACGGTATGCGGTCTCCAGTCCGCTGTATGCGATGTACGGTCCGATCAGGCCGTGCCGGGAGAGGACGGAGCGGACCACCCGGTCCACGCCGGGCTGGTCGAGGGCCGTGGCCACGTACCAGCCCTCGCCCGCGCCGAAGGCGTGCCGGGTCACCGCCGGGGTGCCCTCGTAGAAGTCCGCGCCGTAGGTGCCGACGGCTTCGGCGCCGCGCAGCCGCACCAGTTCGAAGACCAGCCGCGCCTCGTGCAGCGTGCCCTCGAGGTCGACGGGCTGGACGACGTCCTCGGGGCGGGCGTCCCACTCGTCGACCCGGATGCCCAGGAGCGGGGCCAGGGGGCCGGGGACGTCGGTGAGGAAGGCGCGGTCGTGTGCGTCGGAGCGGGCGGTGAGGAAGGTGGCGAGGACGGTGCCGCCGCGCCGGGCCAGCTCCTCCAGCCGCTCGGCCAGGTCTCCCTTGATCAGGTGCAGGACGGGGGCGAGGACGACGTCGTAGGGGGTGAGGTCGGCGGTGACGGGCACGACGTCCACGTCGGCGCCGGCCTCGCGGGCCGCCCGGTAGTAGGAGTGCACGACGTCCAGGTAGCGGACCAGGCGGGAGGGGCCGTCGGAGATCTCCAGGGCCCACCAGCTGTCCCAGTCGAAGAGGAGGGCGGTGCGGGCGGGGGTCCGGGCGCCCAGGGTGGCGGCCCCGATCGCCTCCAACTCCCGGCCTATGTCGGCCACTTCGCCGAAGACACGGGTGTCGTCGCGGCCCGCGTGGCCGATGACCGCGCCGTGGTACTTCTCGCAGGCCCCGCGGGAGGCGCGCATCTGGAAGTAGAGGGCCGCGTCGGCGCCGTGGGCGATCGCCTGGAAGGTCGCCAGCCGCAACTCGCCCGGCCGGCGCAGGGGGTTGACGTCACGGCAGGCCGTGGTGGACGGGGTCTGCTCCATCAGCCAGAAGGGGGTGCCGTCCTTGAGGCCGCGCATCAGGTCGTGGGCGAGGGCCGCGCGGGTGGGCGGGGCGTCCAGCGGCGGATAGTTGTCCCAGGAGGCGAAGTCGAGGTGGGACGCCCAGCGGTGGTAGTCCAGCGGACGGTAGGCGCCCATGAGGTTGGTGGTGACGGGGGTGTCCGGGTCGTGGGCGCGGATCGCCTCCTTCTCGGCGGTGAAGCAGCCGAGCAGGGCATCGGTCATGAACCGCTGGTAGTCGAGGGTGATGCCCTGGAAGGCGGTGTGGTCGGGGCCCCGCCAGTGCTCGGTGAGGGCGCTGGGCGGCTCGATCTGGTCCCAGTCGGTGTACCGGTGCGACCAGAAGGTGGTCCACCAGGCGTCGTTGAGGGCGTCCAGGGTGCCGTGCCGGTCGCGCAGCCAGCCCCGGAATGCCTCGGCGCACCGTTCGCAGTAACAGGCGCCGCCGTACTCGTTGTTGATGTGCCAGGCCAGCAACGCCGGGTGGTGCGCGTACCGTTCGGCGAGGCGGTCGGCCAGGGCGGTGGCGAGCCTGCGGTACGCGGGTGAGCTGGGGCAGAAGTTGTGGCGCTGGCCGTAGCGGTGCCGGCGGCCCTCGAAGTCGGTGCGGTTGACCTCGGGGTGGGCCTTGGCCAGCCAGGGCGGAAGGGCGGCGGTGCCGGTGGCGAGGCAGACCTGGCGGCCCTCGGCGGCGGCACGGTCGAGGATGCCGTCGAGGACGGTGAAGTCGTAGCGGTCCTCGGCGGGTTGGGTGAGGGACCAGGTGAAGACGCCGACGGTGAGGGTGTCGATGCCGGCCCGGGTGAAGAGTCGGTGGTCCTCGTCCCAGACCTGCTCCGGCCACTGCTCGGGGTTGTAGTCGCCGCCGTAGGGGATCTTGGGGGTGCGCGGGAGTCTCGGAGGGGTCTGGCCGGGCTGGCTCATACGGTGAAGTCCTCCTCGGTCTCGGCGATCACCGGGCGGCCGGCGTGCAGCAGGGAGAGCAGCAGCGGGGCGGCGAGCAGGGCGGGCAGGGCCTCGGTCAGCAGGGCGGTCAGACCGGCGGCGAGGACGAGCAGGGAGGCGACGGCCAGGGTGGCCTTCCCGTGCCGGACCGTGAAGTAGGCGGCGAGGCGGGCGGTGTCCCGGGCGCGGAACGTGAACAGCGAGGTGAGGAGCAGGGCGTGGGCGCCCCAGAGCAGGCAGGCCACGCCGATCAGCGCGAGCAGGGCCGCCCACCAGCGGGGCAGGCCGGTGGCGGAGAAGTGGGTGAGGGTGAAGGCGATCACCGTCAGCCAGGCCAGCAGGGGCGTCCAGAGCTTCAGGGCGGGGACCGCGTTGAGGCGCCAGCCCCGGCCGTAGACGCGGGCCGGGTGCAGATCGGTGAGGTCGCGGCTGCGGTGGTGGAGGGCGTACAGCGCGGCGGAGGCGGCCGGCCCGAGCGGCAGCAGACAGAGCGCCGCGAGGGGCAGGTTGGCGGGGTCGGGGCCGAGGAGGAGCAGGCCGACGAGACCGGGGGCGGTCGCCGCGAGGAACAGGGCCTCGACGGTGAGCAGGGTGTGGACCAGGGCGGCGGCACGGGAGAGGACTCCGGCGCCGAAGTCGGTCGCCGTCGCGCTCATGCCGGCTCCCGGCCGAGCAGTCGCCTCTCGTCCCACCACGGTGGGGTCTCGTCGATGACCGGGGTCAGTTCGACGAGGGTGATCTCGTGCCGGGCCAGGGTCAGGTCCAGGTCGGTGCGGCCGTCCCGGACGGGGAGGCGGCGGTGGGTGCGGGCGGGCTCGGCGGCCTCGTGCAGGACGTCCAGCTGGTCGCGGCGCGGCGAGCGGGGGCTGCCCATGTGCCGCCAGGCCGTGTATGCGTTACCCCGTTCATCGTCTACGGTCGACCGGCGAACGAATACCTCGCCTTCGCCGCCCCCGTCCCCGCCCACCGACACCGGCAGAGACAGCCGCAGCACGTGTCCCTCGGGCCCCTCCGTCTCCCCGGTCGGATCGACCGGCGCCCAGGCGAGGACGGTGACCCGGCCGTCCTCGTGGCGGGTGACGAGATGGTCGTCGCCCCGGGCGAGCAGATCGGCGCCCATCCGGGCCATGAAGGCGTACAGGTGGTAGACGGGCTTGCGGACCTGCCGGTGGGTGAGCAGCCCGAAGCCGCCGTGGAAGAGGGCGGTGGGGACCCCTTCCTCCTCGAACATGTCGCTGAACGTCCAGTAGGAGAACGAGTCGACGAACTCTCCGCCCCGGGCCAGCACGGGGGCCAGATAGGCGGCGTGGAAGGCCGTGTCGTGGACGGGGTTGTCGGGGCGGTAGGAGGAGTTGAACTCCGTGATGTGCACCGGGAGTTCGGCCAACCGGGTGCCCTTGAGGCGGTCCCGCGGGGTGGCGAACTGGTCGAGCAGGTCGGTCGCCGGGGCCAGGGTCTGGTGGACGCCGAACGGCACGTGCCGGGCGGGGCCGGAGGTGTAGGCGTGCTTGGAGACGAAGTCGACGGGCACCTCGCGGTGGGCGGCGAACTCGGCGAACCGGTCCAGCCAGTCGTCGGCGCCCGGGGAGATCGCGGGGCCGCCGACCTGGAGCCCGGCGTCCACCTCCTTCACGGTGTGCGCGGTCACCTCGTACAGCCGGTGGTACGCCTGTTCGTCCGCGCCCTGCCAGAAGTCGGTGAGGTTGGGCTCGTTCCACACCTCGATCGGCCAGGTGCGCACCTCGTCGACGCCGTAGCGGTCCACGAGGTGGCGCAGGGTCGCGCGGACCAGGTCTGCCCACTCGCGGTGCGAGCGGGGCGGGGTGACGTTGCCCCGCCACCAGAAGACAGTCTGGTCGCCGGACGCCAACTCCTGTGGCATGAAGCCGAGTTCGAGGAAGGGACGGATGCCCAGCGCCAGATAGGCGTCGATCACCTGGTCGACGTAGGTGAAGGAGTGGTGGACGAGGCGGGCGCACCGGTGCTCGTAGGGGCGGTAGACGCCCATGCCGTCGCTGAGCAGGCCGTGGCCGCGGATGTGCCGGAAGCCGATGTCGCGCTGGAGGAGGGCGAGGGAGTCCTGGTAGTCGCGGCGCAGGGCGAGTTCGACACGGCCGGTGCCGACGCAGGTCCGCCAGGAGTCGGAGAGCCGGCCGGCCGGTGCGGCGGGGACGCGGATCACCCGTTCTCCTTCGCGAAGCGGTCGCGTGCCTTGTTGTGCAGGTCGACGAGCCGGTCCATGTTCTTCGCCTTCAACTCGGTGACGTAGGCGCCCCATTCGGACAGCGGGCGCTTGCCGAGGGCGAACTTGAGGGTGTTCTGGACGACGTGGTCGCGCAGCGGGGTGTCCCAGAGGGTGGCCTGCTCCTGTTCCACGGACTGCAGTGGATGGGCGGGGCCGATGGGGAGTTGGGCGCGCTGGGCCATGGCGTCCTGGAACTTCTTCTCGTCGGGGCCGAAGGAGGAGGAGACCAGGGCCCAGCTGCCGCCGTAGGTGAAGACGCCGTTGAAGAAGCCGTAGTCCTTCTGGAGGTCCTTCGGCGCGTCCGGGTCGGAGCCCATCAGGCTGATGCCGGGCTTCAGTTCGTAGGTGTCGCCCGAGGAGGTGTACGTCGTGCCCTGGACGCCCCACTTGGCGAAGCGCTGGCCCTCGTCTGAGTACCAGAGCCAGTCCACGAACTGGATCATGGCGACGAAGGTGTCGCTCTTGAGGGCCTTGCTGGAGATCATGACGCCGTTCTCCAGCCGGGCTCCGCCGATCACCACCGGGCCGGCCGGGCCGAGCGGCACCGGCACCATCTCGATCTTCGCGCCCTTGACCTGCTTCTCCAGGTTGTAGCGGTAGTTCTGGACCAGCTCCTGGGGATTGGCGCTGATCGCGAAGGACTTCTCGCCGAGCAGTTTCTGCACCGCGTCGTCGTCGGTCTGGGTGAAGCTCTCGGGGTCGATCAGCTTCTCGGCGACCAGCTTGCCCAGATACTCGACCATCTGGCGGTAGCCGTCCGAGGCGCCGGTGAAGACGAAGGCGTCCCTCTTCGCGTCCCAGCTGATGTTGTCGTACGTCCAGCCCGCCCTGACGCCGTGCGCCTGGCCCAGGTAGCTCGTCAACGCGGCCGCCGGGTAGGGGGTGTTGATGCTCCAGCGGTCGGAGAGCGGATAGCGGTCGGGGTACTCGGCGCGGATCGCCCGGAAGACCTCGTACACCTCGTCCCAGGTGGTGGGCAGGGCCAGCCCCAGCTTCTCCAGGACGTCGGTGCGCAGCGACAGCGAGTAGCCCGACTTGACCTTCTCGTGCAGTCCGGGCAGGAGGTAGTACTCGCCGTCGGCCTGGCGGATGGAGTCGAGTTCCGGCTCCAGCTTCCATTTGCGCACCTTGTCACGGAAGTTGGGCATCAGATGCACGTACTCGCTGACAGGGAGGATCGCGCCCGAGGAGACGAAGGCGACCTCGGAGGGGTGGTACGTCTTGGGGATCAGGAACGGGGCGTCGCCCGCGCCGATGAGGACGCTGCGCTTCTTCTCGTAGTCGGCCAGCGGGACCGCGATCGGCTTCAGGGTGACGCCGGTGCGGCGGGTGAGTTCCTTCCAGAACAGCCAGTCGTTCTTCAGCGGGTAGGTGGGGTTGTTGTTGTGCAGCACCGAGAACGACAGCGGTTTCGCGGCCTTGAACTGCTCGCCGGCGCGGTACTCCTGCATCGCGCCGTCCCGCTTCTTGGAGAGGTCCTTGGAGTCCCCTCCGTCGTCGCCGCTGCCGCAGCCGGTGAGACCGGCGAGGCCGGCGAACCCTGCGGCGGCCAGGATCTGACGCCGTGACAGGTGACCTGCGTTCTTCACGGTTACTCCCTAGTTGGGCGCTCAGCCCTTGACGGCGCCGAGCATCACGCCGGAGACGAAGTAGCGCTGGACGAACGGGTACACGCAGAGGATGGGCAGCGAGGTGAGCACGATCGTGACCGCCTGGATGTTCGCGCCGACCTGGCTGAGCTGCTCGGTGGCGGCGCCCGCGTTGCCGCCGTTGGTGGCGCCCGCGATCATGTTGCGCAGATAGACGGTGACCGGCATGAGCTCGGTGCGGTCCATGTAGAGATAGGCCGAGAACCAGGAGTTCCAGAAGGACACCGAGTAGAAGAGGACCATCGTCGCGATGACCGCCTTGGACAGCGGCAGCACGATCCGCAGCAGGATGCCGTACGTGGTCAGCCCGTCGATCTCGGCGGCCTCCTCCAGCTCGCTGGGCAGCCCCTCGAAGAAGGCCTTCATCACCAGCAGGTTGAAGACGCTGATCGCGTTGGGCAGGGCGATCGCCCACACGGAGTTCTTCAGGCCGAGGCTGGTGACCAGGACGTAGTTGGGGATGAGACCGCCGCTGAAGAACATGGTGAACACCGCGACGCCGACCAGGACGCCGCGTCCCTTGAGGTGCTTCTTCGACAGGACGTAGGCGTAACAGGTCGTCAGCGCCATGGCGACGGCCGTCGACACGACCGTGTAGAGCAGGGTGTTGCCGTAGTTGCGCCAGAACGTCGTGTCGTGGAAGACGATGTCGTACGTGGTGAGGTTGAACCCCTTGGGCCACAGGGTCACTGCACCGGCGCGGATCTGGCGCTCCCCGCTGAAGGAGCGGGCGACGATGTTGACGAACGGGTACAGGGTCACCAGGACGACCAGCGTCAGGACCACCCCGTTGACGCCCTGGAAGACCCGGTAGGAGCGGCTCTCCCGCCGCCTCGGCCTCACCACAGGCTCGTCCCCACCGTGCGGCGCGACAGCTGGTTCGCGGAGGTGACCAGCACCAGCCCGATGACCGCCTCGAACAGGCCGATCGCGGCGGCGTAGCTGAAGCTGTTGGACTCGACGCCGGCGCGGTAGAGGTAGGTGGAGACCACGTCGGCCGTCGGATAGGTCAGCGCGTTGTACAGCAGCAGGATCTTCTCGAAGCCGACCGCCATGAACGTGCCGATGTTGAGGATCAGCAGGGTGATCATGGTGGGGCGGATGCCGGGCAGGGTGACGTGCCAGATCTGCTGCCAGCGGTTCGCGCCGTCGATGCGGGCCGCCTCGTAGAGGTCCTCGTCGATCGTGGTGAGCGCGGCGAGGTAGAGGATCGTGCCCCAGCCGGCGGTCTGCCAGATCTCCGAGCCGACGTAGATCGTGCGGAACCAGCCGGGTTCCTGGACGAACCGGATCGGGTCGTGGCCGAACCAGCCGAGGGCGTGGTTGACCGGGCCTTCCACGGCGAGCATCTGGAGGGTGATCCCGGCGACGATCACGATCGACAGGAAGTGCGGCAGATACGACACCGACTGCACGAACCGTTTCAGCGAGCGTCGGCGGACCTCGTTGAGCAGCAGCGCCAGCACGATCGGGACCGGGAAGCAGAAGAGGAGCGTCAGCGCGCCCAGCCACAGGGTGTTGCGGAAGACCTGCCAGAAGGTGGGGTCGGACAGGAACATGCGCACATAGCGCAGCCCCACCCACTGCTCCCCCAGGATCGAGCCGCCCGGCTCGAAGCGGCGGAACGCGATGACGTTGCCGATCATCGGCAGATAACGGAAGACCAGGAAGAACAGCAGGGGCAGCACGGCCAGCGAATACAGCCGCCAGTCCCGGCGCAGCGCTCTGCGCCACCCGGGACGCCGGGGCGGAGGGTCGGGACGGGTGGGCGCCCGGGACGCTTCCCGGGTGCCTGGCGGTGGGGCCGGTGTGGTGGAGGTGCTCATGCTCGGGCCTCCCGTGACGGGAACGCGGTACCGAAACTTTCGAGCTCTTACCGGTAACTTCGCGGCAACTTAGGGGCACTCAGAAAGCGCTGTCAATGGGTGCGGCACGAGACGCCCGAGGCGGATGACGGGCATGGGACCACCCGCGCACGGGGTAGAACCTCGAGGCGCAGCCCTGTACGCCTCCGCAACTTTCCCCGTCCGGACCGATTCCTGCGAGGTGCCCTCGTGCCCGCGTTCGACCTGCCGCCGAGCGAGCTGGAGACCCACCGGTTCCTGCCCGAGGAGCCCGCCGACTTCGACGAGTTCTGGCAGAACACCCTCAAGGACGCCGCGCAGTACGACGCGTTGGTGTCGGCAGACCCGGTCGGGACCGGTCTGCGGCTGACGGAGACCTGGGACGTGACCTTCCGCGGCTTCGCCGGCGACCCGGTCCGCGCCTGGTACTCCCGCCCGGCCGGGGTCCGTGAACCGCTGCCCGCCGTCGTCGAGTACGCCGGCTACGGCCGCGGCCGTGGCCTCCCCCACGAACGGCTGACCTGGGTGAACGCCGGGTACGCGCATCTGCTGATGGACAACCGCGGCCAGGGCGACCAGTACGGCAACGGCGGCGCCACCCCCGATCCGCACGCCCAGGCGCCCGGCGGCCCGGGCCCGGCCGTCCGCGGTCTGCGGGCCCCGCGGGACTACCACTACCGGCGGCTGATCACGGACGCCGTCCGGGCGGTCACGGCCCTGCGCGCGCTGCCCGGTGTGGACGCCGGCCGGATCGCGGCCGTCGGCAACAGCCAGGGGGGCGGTCTCGCCCTGGCCGTGGCGGGTCTGCTGCCCGACCTCGCCGCCGTGCTGGTCACGGCCCCGCTGCTGTGCGGGATCCGCCGCGCCCTGGATCTCACCGACGCCGGTCCCTACGGCGAGATCGCCGCGTACCTCGCGGTGCACCGCGGCGCCGAACAGGCCGCCCACCGCACCCTCTCCTACGTGGAGGGCGTCTCCTTCGCCCGCCGCGCCCAGGCCCCGGCCCACTTCGGCACCGGGCTGCGCGACACCGTGTGCCCGCCGAGCGGGGTGTACGCGGCCTTCAACCGGTACGGCGAGCTGAGCGCCGGCGCGGATCCGCGCCGGGAGATCCACGCGTACCCGTTCAACGGGCACGAGGGCGGCGAGGCGGAGCAGGTCCGACGGCAACTGCTGTGGCTGGCCGGGGTGTTGGGGGGATAGACCGACGGGCGCGGACCCGGTGGGCGCTCCCACGCCCGCCGGGTCCGCCCGGTGCCGGTCCGGTCAGCCCACCCGGCAGGGCAAGCTGGTGGCGCTGTCACCTCCCGAGCCGGAGACGACGTATCCGAAGGTCGTGCTCTGGCCCGGACTCAGGGAGCCGTTCCAGTCGGCGTTGTGGACCATCACCGCCTGGCCGTTGTAGGTGGCGTTGCCGTTCCAGAGGCTGTTCACCGTCTGGCCGGTGGGCAGGGTCCAGTCGACCATCCAGCCGAGCATGGGGACGTCGCCGGAGTTGGTGACGGTCACCTCGGACTGGTAGCCGCCGTTCCAGCTGTTGGTGGTGCGGCGGGTGGCGGTGCAGGTGCCGGGGACGGGCTCGTTGGGGTTGCCCGGCTCGTGGATGCCGGTCACCTCGCCGTTGCCGCCGTCGAAGACGACGTCGGAGCAGGAGTAGAAGGTCTCCTGGCTGTCGGAGCGCTGCCAGACCATGTAGATGATGTGGCGGCCGGACTTGTTCGCCGGGAGCTGCCCGGTCCAGGAGTAGTTGGCCTCGACCGTGCCCGGGGAGCCGTTGAGCGGCGGGTGGTCGACGGAGAGGAAGGGCTGGGACTCCATGTCGTCCCAGGTGAGGGTCTTGGTCGGGTCGAAGCCGTCCTTGGTGACGTAGACGTAGAACCAGCCCGGGTGCGCGGCCCAGGCGTTGTAGGAGAAGTCGACGGTCGCGCCCGAGGTGAGATGGGTCAGCGGCCAGTCGGCGCGGGCGGCGTTGAAGCCGGTGAAGTTGGTGTTGCCGCCGCTGCACAGCTGCCCGTCGGGGACGAAGCCGCGGGTGCGGCCGGCGCCGTCGGAGCGCAGCACGGAGAACCAGTTGTAGAACGGCGTGGTGCCGCTGACCTGCTGGGCGTTCTTGCAGGCCGGGTTGACCGGTTTGATCTCACCGGTGTCGGTCAGCGCGTCCTGCCAGCACAGGAAGGTGCGGCTGCCGGGTTTCATGGGGGTCCCGTGGGCCTCGGCCGGGCCGCCGGTCGTGACGATCAGACCGATGGCGGGGACGGTGGCCAGCAGGGCCAGGAGGACGAGGAGGAGGGCCCGGGAGCGTAACCGGGCCCTGGGCTGCACTTTTGTCGTGATCATGACAGACATGGCGAGTCCGTCCTTCCGTGTACGGACCGTGCAGGTGGGGGTGGTGGCGCGGGGTGCGGGTACGCGAGGCGGGAGCGGTCCCTCCTCGGACCTCCGGCGGGTTCCGGTCCGTCGGGGGCTCGTATATGGGAGCGCTCCCACCTCACCTGTGGCGGAAGGTAGCGCCGTACGGCCGACTTGTAAACGGTCTGTCAGTGTTCGGGCTTGAGTTCGGTCAGCAGGCGGGTCACCGCGGACGGGTCGGGGAGGGTGTTCAGGGCCGTGGTGGTCTGGCCGCTGGCGAACGCGCGTTGGGCGGGGGTGACGTCCGGGTCGAGCGCGCTCGCGGCCTGGATGTGGACGTAGTTCAGGGCCGTCGCGAAGAGCATCGAGAAGGAGTTCAGGTCGTCGAGGACGGCGGGGCCGTCGGCCTCGCGGTAGGCGCGGAACAGCCGGCGGGCCGCCTCGGGGCGGAAGTGGTTGCCGCCCGACCACACGAACACGACATGGGCGAGCTCGCGGCGGGCCTCGACCGGACCGGCGTTGTCCCAGTCGAGGAGGACCGGGCCGGCCTCGGTGAGCAGGACGTTCTGGGGTTGTACGTCGCGGTGGGAGACGACCAGGTCGGCGGGGTCGGACCGGGAGACGAAGCGGGTCAGCTCCGGGAGGGAGCCGGCGACGCACCGGCTCAGCGCCTCGGCCCAGGGCGGGGCGGCCCGGCGGACCCTGTCGTGCAGGTCCGCCCAGTCGGCCTCCGGGTAGCACTCCTCGTACCAGTCGACGGGCAGGTCGGTCGCGCTCTCCCCCGCCCGGTGCAGCAGGGCGAGGGTCCGGCCGCACCAGTCGAGCAGCGCCGGGTCGGCGGGGTCGGCCGGGGTGCCGTCGACCCAGTCGTACAGCTTCAGCCAGGAACCGCCCCGGTCGTCGGGGAGCCGCGCGGCATGGGACCCGGTGCGGGCGGGCATCAGGCGGGGCGCGGAGACGCCGAGGCCCGCGGCGGTGTCGCGCAGGGTGGCCTCCCCCTCGACGACGGGTTCCTCGCGCGCGAAGATGAGTTCCTTCACGGCCCAGTGGGAGCCGTTCCCGGACAGCTTCCAGATCTGGCCCAGCGCGCCACGGGTGACGGGGGTCATCGTCCAGGGGCCGGGGCCGAGCCCGTACAGGTCCGCGATGAAGTCGCCCGTGTTCCGCATGGGGGAGGACACCTTTTCTGCCGCTGTTCGAAAGTCGGCCGACCAGAATACAGACGTACCTGCCTCACAGCAGCGACGCCCGCGAACTCCAGGTCAGGGTGTCGGCGCCCAGGTCGCCGGTCAGGGGGAGTTCGACGGTGAACTCGGTGCGGCCGGGTTCGCTGTGGACGCCGATCCGGCCGCCGTGGGCCGCGGTGATCGCGGCGACGATGGCGAGGCCGAGCCCCGAGCCGGTGCCCGCGGTGGCGCGGGCGCGGGAGGCGTCGGCGCGGGTGAAGCGTTCGAAGACGGTGGGGAGCAGGTCCGGCGGGATGCCGGGGCCGTCGTCGCGGACGCGGAGGGTGGCGAGGCCGTCCCGGGCCTCCACGGTCGCCAGCACCCGGGTGCCGGCCGGGGTGTGCACCCGGGCGTTGGCCAGCAGGTTGGCCACCACCTGGTGCAGGCGGGCCTCGTCGCCGAGGACCAGCGGCGAGGCGTCCAGGGAGAGTTCCAGCTGCCAGTCGTGGCCCCCGCCCGCGGCCCGCGCGTCCCACACCGCCTCGGCGACCAGGGCGGCGAGGTCGACCTCGGCGGACTGCAGCGGCCGGCCCTCGTCGAGGCGGGCGAGCAGGAGGAGGTCCTCGACCAGGCCGGTCATCCGGGCCGACTCGGCGGTCACCCGGCGCCAGGCCAGGCCGGGTTCGATGCGGTCGGTGCCGCGGTTCATGAGTTCCGCGTAGCCGGCGATGGAGGCGAGCGGGGTGCGCAGTTCATGGCTGGCGTCGGCGAGGAAGCGGCGCATGCGTTCCTCGCTGCGGCGCACCCGCTCCTCGCCGCGCTGGCGTTCGGCGAGCGAGGACTCGACGTGGTCGATCATGCGGTTGAGGGCGGCGCCGACCTGGCCGGCCTCGCTGCCGGGGTCGGTGTCGCGTTCGGGGACCCGGGTGAGCGCGGTGACCTCGCCCCGGCACAGCGGCGCGTGCGAGACCTCGACGGCGGTGGCGGCGACCCGGCCGAGGGGGCGCAGCTGGCGCCGGATGACGACCGCGCAGACGACACCGGCGGTGGTCAGGCCCGCCGCGGCGACGACGGCCTCGATGACGACCAGGCCGCCGATCATGTGCTGGACGTCGTCCATCGGGAGGCCGGTGAGGACGCGGACGCCGTGGTTCTCGACGGCGGTGATGCGGTAGGTGCCGAGGCCGGGGACGGTCCGGGTGTGGAACGAGCCGTCGGTGTCGACGCCCGACAGCGCCGCCGTCTGGGCGTCGCTGAGGCGCTGGGGCGGGGCGTCCTGGCCGACCGTCGCCGCCGCGAGGACGTTTCCGTCGGCGTCCAGTCGGGCGGCGAGCATGCCGGCCGGGTGGCCGCTCTCGTGGAGGAAGGTCAGATCGCTCGCGAGGTCGGGGTGGAGGGAGGCCCCGCCGAGGCTGCGCTCGGCCGCGTTGGTGACCCGGTCGTCCAGGTTGCCCAGCAGGTAGGCACGTTGGGCGAAGACGGTGGTGAGGGCCATCGCGGCGCAGACGACGATCAGTACGGCGGTGATGAAGAGGAGCAGCCGGGTGCGCAGGGAACGGCCCCCGAACCGGTGGGCGTTCATCTTCCGTCCTCCACCGGCCTGATGGCGTACCCCAGCCCGCGCACGGTGTGGATCATGGGCGCGCGGCCCCGGTCGATCTTGCGGCGCAGGCTGGAGATGTACACCTCGACGAGGTTGCCGCCGCCGTCGAAGCAGCTGCTCCAGACCCGGTCGAGGATCTGCGCCTTGCTCAGCACCTGCCGGGGGTGCTCCATCAGCAGGCTGAGCAGGTCGAACTCCTTGGCGGTGAGGGCGACGGCGGCGCCGCCGCGGTGCACCTCTCTGGAGTCGGCGGCGACCGTCAGATCCCCGAGGACGCGGACGGAGTCCTCGCCGCGGACGCGTTCGGCGCCGGAGCGGCGCAGCAGTCCGCGCAGCCGCAGCACGACCTCCTGGAGGGAGAAGGGCTTGGTGACGTAGTCGTCGGCGCCGTTCTCGAGTCCGTCGAGGCGGTGTTCGACGGCGTCACGGGCGGTGAGCATGAGGACGGGCAGCCCGGGGTTCTCGTAGCGCAGCCGGCGCAGGACCTGGATGCCGTCCAGGTCGGGCAGCATGCCGTCGAGGACGACGGCGTGCGGGGCGCAGCGGCGGGCCTCGCGCAGCGCGCTGTGTCCGTCGGGCACCGGGTAGGGGCGCCAGCCGGCCTCGGTGACGGCCACGGACAGCACTTCGGTGAGCGCCGGTTCGTCGTCGACGATCAGGACGCGGACCCGTCCGCCTCGGTTACCGGAGATGCCAGTCATGTCCCGATCGTGTCCCGGTTGGCTGAGGGAAGGCTGTGTTCCGACTGAGCCGGAGCCGTGCGAAACGGTGCGCGGCCGTGCGCGCCGGCCCGGCCGGCGGCCGTCCGCCCGGTCATCCGACCGACCAACTCCCTTGACCGAAGGGGGCATTGGCACGCACCGGCCAGCTGAATCCCTTGAGCCGCTTTCGGCCCGGCGTTCACCCTGATCACTGGCTTCCGCTCACCGGGCGGAAGCGTTTTTCCGCGTTCAGGGGAGGACGTCCACCCATGCGAAGACTCCACGCCCTCGGGGCCGTGGCAGGTGCGGCCGGACTGCTCGCGGGGGCCATCGCGCCCGCGGCGGCCGGTCCCGGCTCCCCGGTCACCGGGCGGGACGCCACGAGCGTGTCCGCCACGGCCGGGACAGGTACGCCCGCGTCACAGACCGTCACCCTCGTCACCGGCGACACGGTGACGCTCACCGCCGGCCCGGACGGCAAGAACGCCGTCGAGGTCCGGCGGGGCGCGGGACGCGAGGCGGCCACCTTTCTGTCCAGCGAGCGCGACGGCGAGGTCAGCGTCCTGCCGGTGGACGCGATCCCGCTGATCAAGGCGGGCCGTCTCGACCCGGCGCTGTTCAACGTCACCCGGCTGGTGAAACAGGGGTACTCCGACGCGCTGACCGGGACCGTCCCGCTGATCGCCACGTACGACAAGGGCGCCGAGGTCCCCGACGGGGCGCGCCGGACGCTGGCGTTACCGGGGATCGACGGGGCCGCGCTCAGCGCCCGCAAGTCGACCGCCTTCTGGGCGGACGTCGCCCCGCCGCTGGGCACCGAACCCACCGCGCGGGCCGCGAAGGTGCTCGGTGACGGCATCGGGAAGATCTGGCTGGACGGCCGGGTCGAGGTGTCCCTCGATGTGAGCGTGCCGCAGATCGGCGCGCCCGAGGTGTGGAAGTCCGGCTACGACGGCACCGGTGTGAAGGTCGCGGTCCTCGACACGGGGGTGGACACCGGTCACCCGGACCTCGCGGGGAAGATCGCGGAGTCCGAGAGCTTCGTGCCGGGCGAGACGGTGCAGGACGGTCACGGCCACGGTACGCATGTCGCGTCGACGGTCGTCGGCTCGGGCGCGGCCTCGGACGGGCGGCGCAAGGGGGTGGCACCCGGCGCCGAGCTGCTCGTCGGCAAGGTGCTGGACGGCACGGGCCACGGCCAGGACTCCTGGCTCCTCGCCGGTATGGACTGGGCGGCGCACTCCGGTGCGAAGATCGTCTCCATGTCGCTGGGCGGGGACGCCTCGGGCCCCTCCGACCTGCTGAGCGAGACCGTCGACGAGCTGTCCGCGGCCACCGGCACCCTCTTCGTCATCGCGGCCGGCAACTCCGGGCCCGCCGACGGGACCCTCGGCACCCCGGGCATCGCCGACTCGGCGCTGACGGTCGGCGCGGTCGACCGGTCGGACGCACTCGCCTCGTTCTCCAGCCGTGGCCCACGCCTCGGCGACTCCGCGGTCAAGCCGGAGATCACCGCGCCGGGCGCGGCCATCACGGCGGCCCGCGCCGCCGGCACCTCCATGGGCACGCCGGTCGACGCCTCCTACACGACCGCGAGCGGGACGTCGATGGCGACCCCGCATGTCGCGGGCGCGGCGGCCCTGGTCGCGCAGGCGCATCCCGACTGGACGGGGCAGCAGATCAAGGCGGATCTCGCCAGTACCGCGAAGACGCACCCGGGCGACTCCGTGTTCGAGCAGGGTGACGGGCGCGTGGACGCCGTACGGGCCGTCGGGCAGGGCGTCTTCGCCACGCCGACGCTGAGCTTCGGGTCGTACGAGGACGGTGACGGCACGGCGAGCGGCAAGGACATCACGTACACCAACACCACTGACAAGGCGGTGGAGTTGAAGCTCTCCTCCACGCTGGCCGCGGCCGTTCCCGGTGCGGGGACCGTGACCGTGCCGGCCCGGGGCACCGCCACCGTGGCGGTCACCGTGGACCCGGCCGCGCAGGCCGCGGGCCGGTACTCGGGGCATGTCACGGCGAGCGCCGGCGGGGTGACGGTCACCACGGGGGTCGGCTTCGAGAAGCAGCAGAAGACCTACGCCCTGAAGGTCTCGCTCACGAACCGGGGCGGCAAGCCGTCCACCGGCGCGTCGATCTTCATGCTGCAGGAGCTGAACGGCGCCTACCCGGACACCTACGGGTTCATCGGCAGCGGCTACACCTTCCGGGTGCCGGCCGGGACGTACTCCGTCGCCGCCTGGATCCCGGAGCTGGACGCGGGACGCCTGGCCGTGGGCACGTCGGTGGTCGGCGACCCGGAGATCAAGGTCGGCGAGGACACGGAGGTCGCCCTCGACGCCCGCAAGGCGGTCGAGATCCAGCCGCGGACCAGGGAGAACGCGGAGTTCCAGGGCTTCAGCACCAACTGGCACCGCGAAGGGCCCGGCACCGCCTTCGGGCTGACGTACAGTCAGGGATTCTGGACCGATCATCTCTATGTGACGCCGACCGAGAAGGTCACCGAGGGCACCTTCGAGTTCTCCGCCAAGTTCCGCCTGTACGCCAAGGAGTTGACGGTGCGGGTCAACGGTCCGGACCCGTACGCGCCGGCGCTCGACTACGCGCAGACCTCCACCGGCTTCCCCGTGCGGATCGACGGTCACCACACCGTCCGGGCGGTGGACGCCGGGGCCGGCACCGCGGCCGACTTCGCCGGGATCGACGTCCGGGGCAAGGCCGCGGTGGTCGGACTGGCGGCCGGCGAGACACCGGACGCGGCGCTCGCCAACGCGACGGCCGCCGGGGCCGGTTACGTCATCGCGTACCGGAAGACACCCGGCTACTGGATCGCCTCCGTGAAGAGCGCGACGATCCCGCTGCTGATCGCCACCGGTGAGGAGGGAGCGCGGCTCGCCGCGCAGCTGGGGACCGGCCGGAAGGTGACGCTGAGCCTGGACGGAACCGCGGTCAGCCCGTACGTCTACAGCGTGATGTTCCCGCAGAGCGGCGGGATAGCGGAGAACCAGACCTACCGCCTGGACGGCTCCAACACCGTTCGCCAGAAGGTGCGTTACTACGGCGGGACGGCGGGCGCGATCTCCAAGGACACCGTGTACCGGTACCGGCCGTGGCAGGCGGCCGACATCGAGACCACGAACGACCTGCCCCTCGGCACAGAGCGCACCGAGTACTACAACGTCTCGGCGGACACCCGCATCTGGCACGCGGTGTACCCCGACGGTCAGGCGAACAAGCCGCTGTGGGACTCCGTGGAGACCTACGGCACGGCGGGGAAGCTGCCCGCCGAGGACTGGCTGCGCCAGGTGGTCCGCCCGGCGGCCGTCGCGCAGTACGGCGTCTCCGCCCGCAACGGCGACAGACTCACCCTCGCCGTACCGGAGTCGAGCGACTCGACACCCGGGCACTACGGCTCCGTGGACGGCGTGCAGGACACCGCGAGGGGCACCTTGTACGCGGACGGGCAGCCGGTCGGGAACGCGACGTCCGGCGGATCCGGCTCCTTCGACGTGCCGGCCGCCGCCACGCCGTACCGCTTCGTGCTGGACACCCGGCGGACGGCCGGCTGGGCGGCGTACTCGACGAGCAGCCACACCGAGTGGACCTTCCTCTCGGCGCACACGGACCGGGCGACCGCGCTGCCGCTGCTCTCGGTCGGGTACGACGTCAAGGGCCTCGATCTGCTCAACCGGGTCCCGGCCGGGCGGACGACCGCGCTGGGGCTGTCCGTGCGGGACCAGGCGGGCGGTGTGCGGGCCCGTGAGCTGCGGGCCTGGGTGTCCTACGACGACGGCGCGACCTGGAAGGAGGTCCGGGTCCGCGGTGCCAGGGCCGAGATCGGGCACCCGAAGGGCGCGCGGTACGTGTCGCTGCGGGTACGGGCCGCCACGGCGGACGGCTCGGCGGTCGAGCAGACCGTGGTGCGGGCCTTCGGCCTGAGGTAGCCCCGCGCGGTCCCTGCGGGCCGCGCAGTCCCGTGCGGCGTTCTTAACAGAGATCCTCTACCGTGCCGGGCCATGGGGAACATGGCATATGACACGGCGGGAGCGGGACCGACCCCCGCCGCGAGCCCCTGGGCCGCGGTGGGGGTTTCCGCGTTCGAGGAGACGGTGTACCGGGCGATCCTTCACCAGCCGGACGCCGGCGCGGCCGGCTGGGCGCTGCTGACCGGGGCGTCCCCGAGGCGGGTGCGCGAGGCCTGCGAGCGGCTGCTCGTGCTCGGGCTGCTCCAACCACCGGACTCCATGGGCGGGTTGAGGGCGGTCGACCCCCGGGTGGCGATCCGCGCGCTGATCCGGCGGCGCGAGACGGAGTCCGAGCTGATCGCCGCCACCGCCGAGGAGATGGCCACCGCGTACGAGGCCGGGCTGCTGCGCGAGGAACCGTCCCGGCTGGTCGAGGTCGCCTCCGGCGAGGGAGCCATCGCGGCCCGCCTGGAGGAGCTGTACGCGCGCGCCGAGCACGAGGTGTGCCTGTTCGACACACCGCCGTACCTCGCCCCGCCCGCCCCTCAGGTGGACCTCCAGGCCGATCTGCTGCGTCGCGGGATCGTCTCCCGCGGGGTGTACGCGGCGACGGCCCTGGAGGACCCGAAGGTGCTCTCGCGCGCCTGGCGGATGGCGGAACTCGGGGAACGGGCCCGGGTGTTGCCCGTGGTGCCGATGAAGTTGCTGGTGGTCGACGGGTGCCGGGCGATGCTCCCGCTGACCTCGTCGGCGGCCGGTGGGTACTGCGCCGTGGTGATCTGGCATTCGGCGGTGACCGAGGCGTTGCAGAAACTGTTCGAGATGGCCTGGCAGCAGGCGACGCCGCTGGGCCGGCCGGTCGAGGACAGCGAACTCAGCGAGGGGGAGCGGACGTTGGCGCGGCTGCTGGCGGCCGGGATGAAGGACGAGGCGGTGGCCCGCCATCTGGGGGTGAGTCTGCGGACGCTGCGGCGGCGGGTGAGCGAACTCCAGGAACGGCTGGGGGCGGCCAGCCGGTTCCAGCTCGGGATGCGGGCGGCGCAGCGCGGCTGGGTGTAGGAACGCAGCGGGCCGCACCCCCGTCACCGGGGATGCGGCCCTCGACCTGCGTGCCGTACCGCTTACTTGCGGATCAGGTTGCGCAGCACGTACTGCATGATGCCGCCGTTGCGGTAGTAGTCCGCCTCGCCGGGGGTGTCGATGCGGACGACCGCGTCGAACTCGACGCCGGTGTCGGTGCTGACCTTCACCGTGCTCGGGGTGGTGCCGTCGTTCAGCTCGGTCACGCCGGTGATGGAGAAGGTCTCCTCGCCGGTCAGGCCGAGCGAGTCGGCGTTCTGGCCGGCCGGGAACTGCAGCGGCAGGACGCCCATGCCGATGAGGTTCGAGCGGTGGATGCGCTCGTACGACTCGGTGATGACGGCCTTGACGCCGAGCAGCGCGGTGCCCTTGGCGGCCCAGTCGCGGGAGGAGCCGGAGCCGTACTCCTTGCCGCCCAGGATGACCAGCGGGGTGCCGGCGGCCTGGTAGTTCTGCGACGCGTCGTAGATGAAGGAGACCGGCGCGTCGACCTGGGTGAAGTCGCGGGTGTAGCCGCCCTCGGTGCCCGGCGCGATCTGGTTGCGCAGGCGGATGTTGGCGAAGGTGCCGCGGATCATGACCTCGTGGTTGCCTCGGCGGGAGCCGTAGGAGTTGAAGTCACGACGCTCCACACCGTGCTCGGTGAGGTACTTGCCGGCCGGGGTGTCGGCCTTGATGGCGCCGGCCGGCGAGATGTGGTCGGTGGTGACCGAGTCGCCCAGCTTGGCGAGGACGCGGGCGCCCGTGATGTCGGAGACCGGGGTGGTCTCCATCGTCATGCCCTCGAAGTACGGGGGCTTGCGGACGTACGTCGACTGCGGGTCCCACTCGAAGGTGTTGCCGGTCGGGATCGACAGCGCCTGCCACTGGGCGTCGCCGGCGAAGACGTCCTGGTAGGACTTGGAGAACATGTCCTCGCCGATGGCGTTGGCCACGACGTCGTTGACCTCGGCCTCGGAGGGCCAGATGTCCTTGAGGAAGACCGGGTTGCCGTCCTGGTCGGCGCCCAGGGCGTCCTTGGTGATGTCCACCTTCATGGAGCCCGCGATGGCGTACGCGACGACCAGCGGCGGGGAGGCCAGGTAGTTCATCTTGACGTCGGGGTTGATCCGGCCCTCGAAGTTGCGGTTGCCGGAGAGGACCGAGGTGACCGCGAGGTCGTGGTCGTTGACGGCCTTGGAGACCTCCTCCGGCAGCGGGCCGGAGTTGCCGATGCAGGTGGTGCAGCCGTAGCCGACGAGGTTGAAGCCGACCTTGTCGAGGTACGGGGTCAGGCCCGCCTTGTCGAAGTAGTCGGTGACGACCTTGGAGCCCGGGGCGAGGGTGGTCTTGACCCAGGGCTTGCGGGTCAGGCCCTTCTCCACCGCCTTCTTGGCCACCAGCGCGGCGGCGACCATGACGTACGGGTTGGAGGTGTTGGTGCAGGAGGTGATCGCGGCGACGGTGACGGCGCCGTGGTCGATCTCGTAGGTCGAGCCGTCGGGGGCGGTGACGGTGACCGGGTTGGTGGGCACGCCGTTGCTGGCGGCCGGGGCGTCGGAGGCCGGGAAGGACTCCTCGCCCGCCTCGTCGGCGGTGGCGACGTAGTTGCGTACGTCGCTCTTGAACTGCTCGGCGGCGTTCGCGAGGACGATGCGGTCCTGCGGGCGCTTCGGGCCGGCGATCGAGGGGACGACGGTGGACAGGTCCAGCTCGAGCTTCTCGGAGAAGTCCGGCTCGGCCTTCGGGTCCAGCCAGAGGCCCTGCTCCTTGGCGTACGCCTCGACGAGCGCGACCTGCTGCGCGGAGCGGCCGGTGAGCTTGAGGTAGTTCAGGGTCTCGTCGTCGATCGGGAAGATCGCGGCGGTGGAGCCGAACTCCGGGGACATGTTGCCGATGGTGGCGCGGTTGGCGAGGCTCGTGGCGGCCACGCCCTCGCCGTAGAACTCGACGAACTTGCCGACGACGCCGTGCTTGCGCAGCATCTCGGTGATGGTGAGCACCAGGTCGGTGGCGGTGGTGCCGGTGGGCAGCTCGCCGGTGAGCTTGAAGCCGACGACGCGCGGGATGAGCATGGAGACCGGCTGGCCGAGCATCGCGGCCTCGGCCTCGATGCCGCCGACGCCCCAGCCGAGGACGCCGAGGCCGTTGACCATGGTGGTGTGCGAGTCGGTGCCGACCAGGGTGTCGGGGTAGGCCTGGCCGTTACGGACCATGACCGTGCGCGCCAGGTGCTCGATGTTCACCTGGTGGACGATGCCGGTGCCCGGCGGGACGACCTTGAAGTCGTCGAACGCGGTCTGGCCCCAGCGCAGGAACTGGTAGCGCTCCTTGTTGCGGCCGTACTCCAGCTCGACGTTCTGCTGGAAGGCGTCGTTGGTGCCGAACTTGTCGGCGATGACGGAGTGGTCGATGACCATCTCGGCCGGGGAGAGCGGGTTGATCTTCGCCGGGTCGCCGCCGAGCGCCGCGACGGCCTCACGCATGGTGGCGAGGTCGACCACACAGGGCACACCGGTGAAGTCCTGCATGATGACGCGGGCCGGCGTGAACTGGATCTCCTGGCTGGGCTGGGCCTGTGAGTCCCAGGTGCCGAGGGCGCGGATGTGGTCGGCGGTGATGTTCGCGCCGTCCTCCGTGCGGAGCAGGTTCTCCAGCAGGACCTTGAGGCTGTAGGGGAGTCGGGCCGAGCCCTCCACCTTGTCCAGGCGGAAGATCTCGTACGACTCGTCGCCCACCTGCAGCGTGCTGCGGGCGTCGAAGCTGTTCGCCGACACGACGGTCTCCTTCATTGATGTGCGCGTACCACCGCATCCTGCCGCCACGCAGGCTTGGCCGATCCGCTAAGGTCAGGCTAAGTTAGGTAACCCTTACTACCGGACCGGTGATCCGTGCGGCTGCGGTGCGCCTCGGCAGATATCTCGATGTCGAGATAACTCTAGTACATGGGGGCTGGATGGTCATGCCCGGGCTCGTCACACCCCTGGGCTCTCTCGTGACGAGGGGGGTCGGCATGCCCGAAGGGTGGCGGTGGGACAGGACGCCGTTCCGGGGGAGCGCGGTCCACTACGAGCGGGGGCGGCTGCCGTACGCCCCGGGGTTCGCAGAGGCACTGGCCGGGGCGCTCGGGCTGGACGGGCGGGGGCGGCTGCTCGACGTGGGGTGCGGGCCCGGGATCGTGACACTCCCGCTGGCGCGGTTCTTCGCCGAGGCGATCGGGCTCGACCCGGACGAGGACATGCTGGCCGAGGCCGCGCGGCGGGCCGCCCGGGACGGGGTGGACAACGCGCGCGCTGGGTGGCCGCCCGGGCCGAGGACCTGCCGGCCGGGCTGGGCGGGTTCCGGGTCGTGGCGTTCGCGCAGTCCTTCCACTGGACCGAGCGCGAGAAGGTCGCCGCCGCCGTGCGCGGGATACTGGAGCCGGGCGGCACGCTCGTCCACATCGCCGACCTACATGACCCGCCCCCGGCCACGGTGCCGCTGCCCGCTCCCCCGTAGGCGCCGATCGGTGAGCTGGTGCGGCGGTATCTGGGTCCGGTCCGCCGGGCGGGACAGGGCGTGCTCGTCGACGGCACCCCGGGCGGGGAGGACGCCGTCTTCGCCGGGGCCGGTTTCGAGCACGCGGGGCGGCACGCCGTACCGGCCGGACAGGTCGCGGTCCGGACCTCCGACGACCTCGTGGCGTGGGCGTTCTCCCGGTCCGACTCGGCGCCCCACCTGTTCGGCGCCCGGCTGGCGGACTTCGAGCGGGACCTGCGGGCGGCGATCCTCCGGGAGTCGGCCGACGGCCGCTTCGCCGAGCACCTCCCGCCGACCGAGATCAGGATGTGGCGCAGGACGCGGGCCGACCGCTGAGGCGCCGTTGACGGGGAGTCACCCGAACGGACCCCCCAACAGGCGCCATCTCATATCTGAGATAACCTCAGCCTCATGGCAGACGACTACCTCGTACGCATCGGCAAGCTCATCCGTGATGCCCGGCAGCACCGTGGCTGGACACAGGCACAGCTGGCCGAGGCGCTCAACACCAGTCAGAGCGCCGTCAATCGGATCGAGCGCGGCAACCAGAACATCAGCCTTGAGATGATCGCTCGAATCGGTGAAGCGCTGGACAGCGAGATCGTCTCGTTGGGCTATGCGGGACCGATGCATCTGCGGGTCGTGGGCGGCCGTCGGCTGTCCGGCGCCATCGACGTCAAGACCAGCAAGAACGCCTGTGTCGCCCTGCTGTGCGCCTCCCTCCTCAACCGGGGGCGCACGGTGCTGCGCCGGGTGGCCCGGATCGAGGAGGTCTACCGTCTGCTCGAGGTGCTGAACTCCATCGGTGTGCGCACCCGCTGGATCAACGGCGGCGTCGACCTGGAGATCGTGCCGCCCGCCGAGCTGGACATGGCGGCGATCGACGCGGACGCCGCCGTACGCACCCGGTCGATCATCATGTTCTTCGGCCCGCTGCTGCACCGCATGGACGCCTTCAAACTGCCCTACGCCGGCGGCTGCGACCTGGGCACGCGGACCATCGAGCCGCACATGATCGCGCTGCGCCGGTTCGGGCTGGACATCGCGGCGACGGAGGGGCAGTACCACGCCGTCGTCGACCGCGCCGTACGCCCCGACCGGCCGATCGTGCTGACCGAGCGCGGGGACACGGTCACCGAGAACGCGCTGCTGGCCGCCGCCCGGCACGACGGGGTGACCGTCATCCGCAACGCCTCCTCCAACTACATGGTCCAGGACCTGTGCTTCTTCCTGGAGGCGCTGGGCGTACGGGTCGAGGGCATCGGCACCACCACCCTCACCGTGCACGGCGTCCCGGACATCGACGCCGACGTCGACTACTCCCCCTCCGAGGACCCGGTCGAGGCGATGAGCCTGCTGGCCGCCGCCGTGGTGACGGAGTCGGAGCTGACCGTGCGCCGCGTCCCCATCGAGTTCCTGGAGATCGAGCTGGCGGTCCTGGAGGAGATGGGCCTCGACCACGACCGCACGCCCGAGTACACCGCCGACAACGGCCGCACCCGGCTGGTGGACCTCACCGTGCGGCCCTCCAAGCTGGAGGCGCCGATCGACAAGATCCACCCGATGCCGTTCCCCGGCCTGAACATCGACAACGTGCCGTTCTTCGCGGCCATCGCGGCCGTCGCCTCGGGCAAGACCCTCATCCACGACTGGGTCTACGACAACCGCGCGATCTACCTCACCGACCTCAACCGCCTCGGCGGCCGCCTCCAGCTCCTCGACCCGCACCGGGTCCTGGTGGAGGGCCCCACCCGCTGGCGCGCCGCCGAGATGATGTGCCCGCCGGCCCTGCGCCCGGCCGTGGTCGTCCTGCTGGCGATGATGGCGGCGGAGGGCACGTCCGTCCTGCGGAACGTGTACGTCATCAACCGCGGTTACGAGGATCTCGCCGAGCGGCTGAACTCGGTCGGGGCGCAGATCGAGATCTTCCGGGACATCTGACGCCCTTCGGGGAAAGCCCTACCGCACCCCTCCTTAGCCAGGACGGCCGGGACCTGGGGCATTCCGGCGAGTACGCCCCCTGGTCCCCCTTGGGCGTAGGGACGCGTCGTCAACCGGCGTCGGCGCCTGGCGGGCCGCTCTCCGGGTGTCCGTCCTGGAGAGCCGCGAGCGCGGCGGCGAGCCTGCCCCGGCTGGTGATGCCGAGGCGGGGATAGATGCGGTACAGGTGAGCTCCGACGGTGCGGTGCGAGATGAACAGGCGCTGGCCGATCTCCCGGTTGCTCAGTCCCTGCGACGCGAGCACCGCGATCTGCATCTCCTGGGCCGACAGCCGGTCGCTGGTGTTCGCGTGCCGCCGGCCGCTCGACTCTCCGGCGGCGCGCAACTGCTCGCGAGCCATCTCGGACCAGGGCCGCGCGCCTATCCGGTCGAACTCGTCGCGGGCGCTGCGCAACGGACTCCGGGCGTCGACGTAGTGCCGCTGCCGTCGCAGCCGGCGGCCGTGGTGCAGATGCAGCCGGGCCCGTGCCAGGACCCAGCCGGCGGGCAAGGCGGCCAGTGCCGCGTTGTAGTGCTCCCGCGCCGTGTCGTCCGGCGCCAGCACCGCCTCGGTGTAGGCGTGGGCCACCACCATCATTTCCGAGGGGAGCCGGGCGGCCAGCTCGGGGAGTCCGTGCAGGAGTTCCCGGGCCTGCTGCACGGTTCCCGCGGCCACGGCGGCGTCGGCCAGGTCCGGTGCGAGCAGCCAGCGGCTGACCGAGTGGTAATGCGGGTCCGCCGGATCGAACGCGCGCGCGAGTGCATCGTATGCCTCGGTCGTGCGGCCGTCGAAGAGCGCGAGCAGGCCCTCGACCTGCTGGGCCATGACGGCGGCGAACGGCATGCCGGGGAACAGCCGGTGGGCGCGCAGCTCGCCGAGCATTCGCGCCGCGTCCTCGGTCTCCCCGCGCAGCGCCGCCACCAGACTTCCTGTCGCTTTCACCCCCAGCCAGACGATCCACTCCCCGGTCTCCTCGGCCAGGGCGAGACCCTCGCCGGACTCCTCGCGGGCACGGTCGAGCTGGCCGAGGTACACCCGCGGCCAGCTGCCCGCGAGGGACCGGGCGAGCAGCCCGAGCCTGCCCTGCGACCGCCAGACCGAGGCCGCCGACGACAGGTACCGGGCGGCGAGGGTCGCGTCGCCCAGGACCATCGCGCCGCTGCCGAGGAAGTGCATGATCCGGCCGTCCTCACGGTCCGGCCGAAGGCCGGCGAGGCGTGCGATCACCCCGGCGCCGGACCGGAACGGTTCGGTGTACGCCCGTACCGTCAGCACGACGGGAGCGTCCGGATCGGGATTCCACCGGTCCAGCTCGGCCGCGGCCAGCGTGCGCACCCGCGCGTCGCCGTCCTGGAAGAAGCACCGGGCGGCCGCCCGCCACAGCAGGTTCTCGGCGACCTGCACGCCGCCCGCGTCGAACGCGCCGGCCGCGGTGGTCACCATGTCCTCGATCCGGCGCTGCGGCTCGTCGGGTTCGAACGCCGCCTTGTCGGACACGACCATGAGGCGGGCCTGCTCCAGCGGGCCGAGTTCGCTCATGTCGGCCCGGTCCAGCAACAGCTGGGTGTGGACCCGGTCGTTGATGTCGCTGGCCGACTCTGCCGCCCGGACCAGGATTTCGGTCCTGCGACGCGCGTCCTGGACGAGCTCGGCCGCCTGGCTCAGGGCCGGTATGGCCGAGGCCACCTTGCCCCGGGCCAGCGCCGCGTCGGCGAAGCGTTCCAGCCGGGCGGCGAGTCCCTCGTCCGGGCCGAGCGTCGCGGCCGCGAGGTGCAGGAGCCGACGCTCGGGGGTGTCGGCCATGGCCGCGGCGACGGCGCGGTGGGTGGCCAGCCGGTCGGCGACCGTGGCGCGGGTGTAGATCGCCGAGCGCATCAGGGGATGACGGAACTCGAGGCTGCGGCCGGCCAGACTGACCAGGCCCGCGTCGATCGCCTCCTGCACCGCTTCCACGGAAACCGTCGTGTCCGTCAGCCGGCTCGACACCTCCAGCAGCCGGTTCAGTGGCGCGTTGGGCTCGGCGGCCAGGGCCAGCAGGAGCGTTCGGCACTGTGGGCTCGCCGTGTCCGTCCGCGCGGCGAACGCGTCCTCCAGCCGTTGGGTCAGGGGCAGGTCGTCCAGCTGCGGCGTGATGTCCTGCACCGTCTTGGGCAACTCGACCAGGGCCAGTGGGTTGCCCGCGGCGCGCTCCAGGATGAGGGCCCGTAGTGGCGGCGACAGGTCCGGTACACCCGCGTCGAGCAGTTCGGCGGCGGCAGACCGGCCGAGCGGTTGCAGATGGAGGTCCGGTTGCGCGCTCGGGGCATAGGAGTCGGGCGAGTGAACCCGGGACGCCGCCACGATCAGTACCGGGAGGTCGCGGGTGCGTCGGGCGACGAATCTCAGGACGTCCCGGCTCGGGGAATCGATCCACTGCAGGTCGTCGACGAGCAGCAGGAGCGGTTGCCGGTCGGTCTCGTCGGCGAGCAGTTCGAGCACGGCGAGCGCGACCCGGAAGACATGAGGCTCGGTCTGGTTGGCGCTGAAGGCGTCGACGAGCGCGGTGCGGTGCGGGGACGGCAGCCTCCCGATGCCGTCGGCGGCTGGTCGCAGCAGCAGTTGCAGCGCCGCGAACGGCAGCCACAGCTCGGTCTCGACACCGGTCGCGCTCAGCACCTTGAAGCCGCCCACGGTGCCCTCTGCGCCGACCAGGCGCAGCAGAGCCGACTTGCCGACGCCGGCGGTGCCGTGGATCAACAGCGCACCGCCGTGTCCGTCCGCCGCCTCCGCCAGCAGCCCGCGCAGGATTCGCAGCTCCTCGTCCCGGCCGATCATCGCGCGTGTGCTGCTGCTGAGCTGGGCATGTGCGGCTTCCTCCGTGCAGGGAGTCACGTCGCACCGCATCCTAGCCGCGGCCCTTTACACCTTGGAGGCGATCACACCATCAGTAGAACGACTCAACCTTCGTCTGCACCCCAAGGACGAGGTCTTCGGCGTCGGATTCGTCCGACTCGGCAGCCAGGGCCTGCGGCGGCCCGATGCGGATGAGCGTCTCGCGGGTCTCCTCGGTCAGGCCGCCCCAGATCCCATGGCGCTCCCGGTGGTCGAGCGCGTACCGGCGACACGGGATCCGCACCGGGCACCGACCGCAGATCATGAGCGCCCGCCGGGCGGTCACCAGGTCGCCCGGAGCGGGGAAGAAGGTCTCGATGTCGGCACCTCGGCAGGCCGCGGCACGTGGCGCTGTCATCCCATCTCCTCCAGCTTCCTGCCATTGGTCTCGCGCACCCGGACGGCGACGAAGACGAACGAGAGCACGGCGAAACCCGCGTAGACGGCATAGGTGGACGACAGGTTCCAGTCCGACATCCGGGGGAAGCTCTCGGTGACGGCCCAGTTGGCGATCCCGTTCGCGGCGGTCGCCACCGACATCGCGGCGGCGCGGATCCGCAGCGGGAACATCTCGCCGACCATCACCCAGAGCACCACACCCCAGGAGACCGCGAAGAAGAACACGAAGGTGTGGGCGGCGACCAGCGCCACGGCACCCTGGGCGTCCGGGATGGAGAGACTGCCGCCGGTGCCCGTCTTGTACGAGAAGGCCCAGGACGCGAAGGCCAGCGACACGGCCATGCCGGCCGAACCGGTCAGCGCGAGCGGCCTGCGGCCGACCCGGTCGATCAGCAGCACCGCCACGACCGTTCCGACGATGTTGACGATCGACGTGGACAGGCTGATCAGAAGGGAGTTGGCCTGGTCGATGCCCACCGACTGCCACAGCAGCGACGAGTAGGAGAAGATGACGTTGATGCCGACGAGCTGCTGGAAGACGGCCAGCCCGATGCCGACCCACACGATCGGCAGCAGCCCGAAACGGGCGTCGAGCAGATCGCGTACCCGCGGCTTGTGATCAGTCTTGAGAGCGTGCCGGATCTCGGCGATCCTCTTCTGCAAGCCCGCGTAAGTGCCCTGGAGGTCGCGCACCACGGCGAGGGCCTGGACCTCACGCCCCCTCGCGACGAGGAAGTGCGGTGACTCCGGGATGCGCAGGGTGAGGAACAGGTAGGTGAGCGCCGGTACGACCGCGGCCATCAGCATCCACTGCCAGGCATGCAGGGCACCCAGCGGATTCTCGCTCTTGCCGTCGGCCCCTTGGGGGATGCCCCAGTTGACGAGCTGGGAGGCGGTGATGCCGAGCACCATGGCCGCCTGCTGGAACGAGGCCAGCCGCCCGCGATGGTCGGGTGGCGCGACCTCGGCGATGTAGGTGGGCCCGATCAGCGAGGCGAGGCCGATCGCCATACCGCCGACGATGCGCCATGCGCCCAGGTCCCAGACGGAGAAGGGCATGGACGAGCCGAGCGCGCTGATCGCGAAGAGGGCCGCGGCGAGGTGCATCACACGCCGACGGCCGACGCGGTCGGCGAGACGTCCGGCGACGGCCGCTCCGAAGGCGGAACCGAGCAGGGCGGAGGCGACGATGGTGCCCGTCTCGCTGGAGGTGACATCGAACCGATGCCGGATCCCGGTGACGGCGCCGTTGATGACGGCACTGTCGTAGCCGAACAGGAAGCCGCCGATCGACGCGGCCGCCGAGATGTGGGTGACGCGCCGGAGGTTGGTCGGGCGGAGCGCGGCCCTTGAGTGGGCCCGCCCCGCGGAAGAGGCGTTCGCGGTCATGGACAAGGACTCCTTCACAGGACCGGGTGCGCACCGGCCTGGGCGGGAGCTGACGGCCTGGGCGGGAGCTGACGGCCTGGCGGACGTAGCGGTCGTAGCGGACGTGGATCGGATGGACGACTGCGCTGGTGACCGGGCACCGGTCTGCGGGCGGGCCGCCGCTCAGACGCGGGCCGCCGGGGCTGAGAGCAGTTCGTGGAGACGGGCGAGGTTCGCCGCGCCGATGGGGCCGGCGTCCGATCCGACGGTGGCGGTACGGACCTCGGCGTGGACGCGGTGCTCGCCGCCGCCGAGAGCGCGACGGTAGGAGAGCTCGGCCGGACGCCGGATCAGCTCGCCGGTGTCGCCGAGGCCGCCACCGATGACGAGGACGGACGGGTCGAGGATCGAGGCGAGGTCGGCGAGTGCCTAGCCCAGCCGGCGGCCCGACTGTGCGAACACCTCGAGGGAGAAGGGGTCGCCGGTGAGAGCGGCCTCCGTCACATGGCGCCCGTCGAGGCCGTCGAGGGTGCCGTCGCCGAGCGCGAGCACCACCTCGGCACGTGCCGGATCGGCGGCGGCCATCGCACGTGCCCGGCGGGTGTGTGCCGCTCCGCTCGCGTACTGCTCCATGCAACCGAACTGGCCGCAGGGACAGGGAAGGCCGTCGGGGACTGCCCGGTAGTGGCCGATCTCGCCGGCCATACCGAAACGGCCGCGGAAGAGCCGGCCCCTGCTGATGATGCCGCCGCCCAGACCTGTGCCCGCCATGACCATCAGCATGTCGTCGTGTCCGGCACCGGCCCCGTGGATGAACTCGCCCCATGCGGCGGCGTTCGCGTCGTTCTCGACGACCACCGGAAGCCCGGTGGCCTCCTGGACGATGTCCCGGATCTCCTTGTCGTGCCAGCCCGGGTTGGGCGCGAAGCGCACCGTCGAGAGGTCCGCGTCCACGTATCCGGCGGCTCCGACGCCGACCGCCCGGACGTCGTCCCGGTTCATCTGCCGCACCGCCTCGGCGATCGCTCCGGCGATCCGTTCCGGGTCGTGCGGGGTGGAGACGCGCACCCGGGAGACGACCTGCCCGCCGGGGTCGACCGCCCCTGCGGCGATCATCGTGCCGCCCAGATCGACGCCGACGGTCAGGCCGCCGTTCTTTTCGCTCATGCGGCACCGCCCACACCGTCGAACCGCGCTGCGGACTGAGAGGACCGTGAGACATGGTGTGGTTCCTAACGTTGTGATTCCGTGTACGGAGGCGGCCGGCGACCTCTGGCTCAGCTTCCGCGATCCGGTGGCGGGTTGCATGAGTCATTCGACTGTGTCCGGTCAATGCCGCTCGGTGTGTCACAGATGCGGTTCGCGCGCTGTCTTCTAGGCGAACCAAGTCGCATCGACCGGAGGAATGACACGGTGTTGGACAACGAATCCATGAGCGGGATCCATGAGCACGGCGGCCAGGACGGGACCGGGCCCAGAATGCTGGCGGACATCAAGCCGCCCTTCGTACCGGAGGGTGCTTCGGCGATGACAGTGGTGGTCGAGTGGCCTCCGGGACACCCCGGAACACCGCCGCACCGGCACTCGGGGCCGTGTTTCGGCTACGTCACCGAAGGCGCCGTACGGTGGGAACTCGAGGGCGAGCCCGAGCGGGTGATCAAGGCCGGTGAGACGTTCTGGGAGCCGGGCGGTGACGTGATCCACTACCAGAACGGCAACGCCCTGCCGGACACGCCGGCCAAGTACGTCGTCATCATGCTGTGCGCGCCCGGCCGGCCGATGCTCACGCTGGTCGAGGAGGAGGAACTGGAGAAGCGGGCCCACCTGCGCGCCCCGCGGCCTGCCGCCGACTGAACCACGACCCGGGGGCGAGAGTCCGCCACGTCAGTTCAGGAAAGGGGCCACTGTGGCCGGTCATGGGTCGGCGCCGCGCGGCACGACCGAGGGGCTGGTGGGACGCGACCGGGAGCTGGAGCTGCTTCGGTCGTACGTCGACCAGGTGCTCGGGCACGGTGGGGTGCTGGTGCTGTCCGGGGAGCCGGGTGTCGGCAAGTCGGTGCTTCTGGACGGCGCGGCGACGGCGGCCACGGCGGCCGGCGCGCTGGTCCTGCGCTCCGACGGGGTCGAGTTCCTGGCGGACCAGAGCTTCGCCGGACTGCACCACGTACTGGAGCCGTTGCTGCACGGGTGCGACGGGCTCGACCCGGCGCACCACGAGGCCCTGACCGTGGCGCTGGGCGCGGGTGACGGTGCCCCGGTGGACCGGCTGGTCCTCTACAAGCAACAGGGCACGGCCCGCGGCCGGGCTCTGCCCGAGCAGCGCTGTGATCTCCCGGAGTTGCCGTGCACGCCCCACCAACTCAGGAGGGCGAGCGGCGTCCGCTGCGGGAGTCCGGGGCAACCGTCCGAGGCGCGAGCCGAGTGACATGAGTGCTCCGTACGTTGGCGCCGTCCTTCCCCCGGCACGGTGGGAAGGCCTGGGCTCACCGTGCACCGGCCCGCGAGGACAAACATCAGTCACGTGACTGTGCGGCGACGTGCGGGTCATTTGACTGATGGTGCGCACCCACGGCGACCTCGCAGAATCGTGATGTCACTGAATCACACGAACGGGCACCAGGACGCAGCACACCGTGTGTCCTTCGATCCTCCCCCCTGATCCCACCGATTTATCGAGCGGTGATGTGATGCGAGAACCCGAGAGCGCCACTCCGGTGATGTACCGGATGCTGGTCCGCCTGGTCGTCGCCGAAGGAGTCGACCGGCCTGTGATGCTGGACCTGTCCTACGACAGAGCCGATCCCTACGCGATCTCCCTGACGTTCCACATGTGCACCGACACGACCGTGCGCTGGATGGTCGGCCGCGAACTCCTGCTGGAGGGGCTGGAGAAGCTCACCGGCGTCGGCGACGTCCAGGTCTGGCCCTGTCGGGCCCCGAGGGCGGACAGGGTGCACATAGCGCTGTGCCCGTGTCCGAAGCAGAAGGCGGTGGTCGTGACCGCCCCGGCACGAGCCCTCGAGACCTTTCTGCGACGAACGCTTGCGGTGGTGCCCAGCGGCAGCGAGGAGTGCCATCTGGACATGGACGGAGCCGTCCACCAACTCCTGGGCGGTCCCGGTGAGTCGCTTCGATAGGGGCCGCCCGAGTCGGCACCCTGTCTATCTCGAGGTGCAGAAGGAGCGCGCCGAGGACGTCCAGCTGCGGATCGCCGACTGGATCACCCGGTTCGCCGGATCGATGTGGTTCGTCTACCTCCACGTAGTCGTGTTCGCGGTGTGGATGATCTGGGCGGAGAAGAGTCCGTGGCCGACGCTCACGCTGATCGTCTCGCTCGAAGCCATCTTCCTGTCCACGTTCGTGATGATCGGCCAGAACCGGCAGGCCGAGTTCACCCGCAAGAAGGCAGATCACGACTACGAGGCGCAGGAGCTCGAACTGCGTCACAACACGCAGCTCACGGAACTCGTCCACACGCTCACCGTCGAGATCCACAAAGCGGTGAACGCTGTGGCCGCCGGTGAGGCGGAAAACGGTGAGAGCGCCGAGCAGGTACCCAACCCCACGACCTGAGCCTCCCTGTCATGTCACATCGGCTCGGCCTGCTCGGTCTACATGGTGACGGACAACAAGCAGAGACAGTCATGCGAGAGATTCTGATCGTCGGCGGCGGCTACTCGGGCTTCTACACCGCCTCGTCGACCCGCGCCCGTACATGACCTATCAGCCATCGGTCTCAAGCTCGTGGAGGAGGCCGTGGCGATACGTGACCGGCTGGTGACCGTGTTCGACCGGGCCGCCTCGCTGCTGCCTGGCCCCGAGCGGCGAAAGCTGCTCACCGTCACATTCGTGGGAGGCGGGTTCTCCGGCGTCGAGGGCTTCGGTGAAGATCGTGTGACGGGGTGGGACGAGTGGACGGCATCTGGGGCGGAACGACGGGAAGCGGATGCTGAGCGATGCGAGTGATCGACTGGGCCGACGGACGTCTGGGCGTCCGCCGACCGGTGGGTCCGCATCGGCCTCTTCGTCGAGACGCATGAACCGCTGAGCCAGGAGCGACTCCACGTTCTGCCCCAGCACGAGCAGTACAAACCGATCGGTCCCGCGATCACGCCCAGGCCGAAGCCGCCTCGCCTGCGAGGCGTATGGTGCGGATCTCCTTGCGGGAGGTGATGCCGAGTTTCGAGAACACCTTCCGCAGATGCCATTCCACTGTGTGGGGGCTGATGAACAACTGGGCACCGATCTCGGGATTCGTGAGTCCGTCCCGGACCAGGCGGGCGATCTGTTCTTCCTGTGGGGTGAGGGACGCCTGCGTGGCGGCGGAAGGTCTGCGGACCCTCGCACCCGTCGCCTGGAGTTCGCGGCGCGCACGTTCGGCGAATGCCCCGGCTCCGATGTGGCTGAGCATGTCGTGCGCCATGCCCAGTTGAGCACGGGCGTCGGCCCGGCGGTTCTCGCGGCGCAGCCATTCCCCGTACAACAGGTGGTTCCGGGCGAGGTCCATGCGCACACCCGCGGCACCGAGCCGCTCGATCGCCTCACGGTACAGGGCATCGGCGACCGGTCCTTCGCTCACCAGGGCACGGACGCCGGCCGCGGTGCCGAGGGCCCACTCGGTACCGGCGGCGTGTGCCATGTCGCTGATCCTGTCCACCGCCGCGGCCGCGTCCCCGGGCCTGCCCAGTCGTACGGAAGCCTCGATCAGCTCGACCGTGGACTGGAGGGAGAGACCGAGTTCCTGCGGATTCCCGCAGCCCCGCAAGGCGGCCGCATATGCCTCCGCGTACCTGCCGAGGCCGTTGTAGAGCACCGCAGCAGCCCACTGCGTGGCCGTCTCCACCTTGCCTTCCCCACGCAGCAGGAGGTCCTGGGTGACCGCGTCGATCGCCTGCCGGGTCGTAGCCTCCCTGCCCTTCCAGGGCTCGACGACCAGCGCGCTGTAGTGCGCGAAGAAGCTGCTGCCGGTCGCCTCTCCGATCGCCGTCGCCTCCGCGACCAGAGAGCCTGCGCCGGCCAGATCACCGGCGAAGACCCGGTTCGACAGACGGAGCAGCAGTGCCGACGGCAGCACCGACAGGGCTCCCGTCTCGCGTGCGAGGTCGACCAGCCGTGCCGAGAGCACGGACCAGCTCTCGAAGTCCCATGTGCTGTGGGCCAGGCGGCACGCGAGCGGGAGCCAGCCGAGCCCTTCCTTCGGCGAGATCCCGTCGGCTCGGAACGCGGCCAGCGCCTGGAGCAGCATCGGCGTACCCGCGGCGTAACCCTCAGTGGTCAGCAATGCCTGACCGTCCAGAAGCAGATCGTCGCGGGTCGGCTCGGCGGGCGTGGGCGTCGCGAGAATGGCCTGGGCGACGTCGAGGATTCCCTCGCCGTGCGGCAGACGGCCGGCGGTGAGGGCCGCGTAGATCGCGTCGCGGTATGTCTCACGGGCGAGCCCGGCGTCGAGGGGCTCCAGGCGTCTGGCCGCTTCGAGCAGCAGCGGCAGGCCCGCGCCCGCGCTGTTGGAGGCGCTCATGATCCGCCCGCGCAGTAGTGTCGACCGCGCGGCTCCGAGGTCGTCGAGGGGGCTCAGCTCGGCCGCGCCCGCCAGTTCCCGCGCGGCGTCGAATGCGCCGGCCTGGTATTTGGCGTGTGCCGCGGCGAGCGCCCTGGCTCCGCGGCGCGTGAGGTCGGGTGTCAGCTGGGCGGACCGGTCGAGGAAGGCCGCCGCCGCGGCGACTCCGCCACGTGCCTGCGCCCGCTCCGCCGAACGCTCCAGTTCGGCGGCCACCGCCTCGTCGGGTCCCACCGTCGCCCGCGCCAGATGCCACGCCCGACGGTCCGGGTCGAGGCCGACGTCGGTCATGTCGGCCAGGGCTCTGTGCACCTCGCGCAGATCGTCCGGGCCCGCCGCGCGATAGGCCGCCGAACGCACCAGCGGGTGGCGGAAGCGCGCCCAGGCGCCGAGGGTGATCAATCCCGACGCCTCGGCGTCCGCCACGGCCGCGTCCACGGCGATGCCCAGCCGCTCGGCCGCCCGCCTGAGCAGCGTCGCGTCGCCGACCGGCTCGGCAGCGGCGAGGCACAGCAAGCGCTGCGTCTGGGCCGGCAGCGCCTGGACGCGGCGGAGGAAGTCCTGCTCCAGCCGGTTGGCCACCGGCCCCGCGCTGAGGCGCCCCAGGTGGCCGACCGGATCCAACGCGGTGAGCATGTGCGGCAGTTCAAGCAGGGCGAGGGGGTTGCCGCGGGTCTCCGCGATGATGCGGTCACGCACCCTGAGGTCGAGCGGGCCGGTGACGACCGAGGCGAGAAGCTTTCGGGAGTCGTCCTCGATCAGCCCGGTCACGGTGAGTTCGGGGAGTCCGGTGAACATCTTGTCGGTGGTCGGCTCGCGCACGCCGACGGCGAGCACGACCGACTCCGCGAGCAGCCTGCGGGCGACGAACTCCAGCGTCTGTGCCGAGACCCGGTCCAGCCACTGCGCGTCGTCGATGACGCAGATCAGCGGCTCTCTGCCGCCGGCGTCGGAGAGGAGGCTCAGCGTGGCGAGACCCACCAGGAACCGGTCGGGCGCGGCCCCGCCGTGCAGCCCGAACGCCGTGCGCAGTGCGTCACGCTGGGGCTCCGGGAGGTTGTCGAGTCCCGACAGCAACGGCGCGCAGAGCTGATGCAGGCCGGCGTAGGAGAGCTCCATCTCGGACTGGACGCCGACAGCGCTGACGGTACGGCATCCGGTGGCGCTCCCCAGCAGGTACTTCAGCAGCTCGGTCTTCCCGATGCCCGCCTCACCTCGCAGGACCAGGACACCACTGCGCCCGTCCCTGGCGCCCGCCAGCAGGTCGTCGAGGGCCAGGCGCTCGCTCTGCCTGTCGACGAGACCGACTCCGGAACCGCGGCTCGTCATGGCAGCCTCCCACGTCAAGATCCTCCCGGCGGCGCGGGCCGGTGTGTTGCCGGATCACTGCGGCCGTGGGGCGGCCGAGCCGAGCCGGGACCATCGTAAACGGCTGCGACGGCGGAGATCTTCCGGCTTCGAGCACACGTGGTGGATCGAGAGGCACCCGGGACGACGGTTCGGACGGGTCGGCCGCGGACCTGCCACGGCACGACCACGCAGTCCCCCACGGCCTTCCGAGGGCGCGCGGGGCTGCCGTCGGGCGCGACATCGGTGCCGGCCGCCCTTCGAGCTGCTGCCCCGCGGAAGCGGAGGAGCCGGACATGGAAACCCATCTGACCAAAACCGTGCGGAGCCGCGGCGCGGCGGTCACATCCGTCATCGCGCCGGACGCCGCGACCCGGGTGTTCGTGCAGGCCAGGCCGGGGCTGCTCAGCCTTGCCGGGCAGATCGTCGGAAACGCGCACGAGGCCGAGGACGTCATCCAGGAGACGTGGCTGCGGTGGCAGGGGGCCGACCGCGCGACTGTCTCCTACCCGTCGGCCCTGCTCAGGCCGACCACGGTCCGGCCGGCCATCAACGTCGTCCAGTCCGCCTGGAAGCGCCGGGAGTCCTGTGCCCCCTGGCTCCTGGGCAACGCGCCGCGTACGTCCTGCGGGAGGGGTTCGGCTGCCCGTACCCGGCGACCTAGGACACCTGGAAAGGGTGCTGTCGACCCGATACGGGTGACCGGCGGTGACTGCTGCGGCGGGTGTGGGCGGGGCAGGCCGATCAGAGTCAAGGCTCGGTCCGGTTCAGGACCGGCAGCTCGTCGGAGCGGCCCGGGCGCCCGCCTTCGACAGTGCGGCGGCGTCGGCCGGCCGAGGAGATCAGCGGCAGGCCGCATGCCGGTTCAGCGCGATGGTGATGACGTTCATACGCTCGCCGAGGTCCGCGAGTTCCCGGCGCAGTTCCGTGACCCGGGTACGAAGCTCAGCGGCTTCGGCGGTCAGCGATACGAATGTGGCAGCGAGGTCGACGCGGTCCTCGCTCAATGCGGACATCGTGTCTCCATGACGTTGCATGCGTGGATGGCCCTCTCCTTTCGGTGAGGGCCACCTCGGAAGTTACCTCTGCTGTGCGAGCCAGTCGGCGAACCTGGTCTCGGCCCGGTGGGCGTCCGGGCCGGGCAGGAGCGTGTCGTCCTTCAGGGGGGCACCCCAGTACGTCGCCTGCGGGTCCGTGACGATCTTGCGCGGGTCGTTCAGGGCGGTCAGCCCCATGCGGATGAACTCCTCCAGCTGGAACACGTCGGGGCCGCCGACCTCCACCACGCCGTTCACAGGATCGCCGACCGCCGTGCGGGCGACGGCGACGGCCACGTCGTCGGAGACGATGGGCTGGATCTTGGCGTCGGGCAGGTGCACGGTGTCACCCTCGGTGACCCCGTCGGCGAGCCCTTTCGCGAACTCGAAGAACTGGGTGGCGTGGACGATGGAGTAGGGGTTGCCGGACGCCTTGATCAGGTCTTCCTGGACCTGCTTGGCGCGGAAGTACCCGCTCCCCTGCAGGCGGTCGGTGCCGACCACGGACAGCGCCACGTGGTGCGCCACGCCCGCCTCAGTCTCCGCCTTCAGAAGATTGGTCGTCGAGGTGCGGAAGAACTCCATGACGGCCTCGTCCTCGAACGAGGGTGAGTTCGACACGTCGACCACCACAGACGCACCCTGCAGAACCTCGGCAAGTCCCTCGCCCGTCAGCGTGTTGACGCCGGTATTGGGCGACGCGGCGACCGCCTCGTGCCCGTGGGCGCCGAGCCCGGCGACCACCTTCGAGCCGATGAGCCCGGTTCCACCGATCACTACGACCTTCATGACGGCATTCCTTTCGGGTTTCCCTGATGCCTGTATCAAGAGAGACCGGGCATGGACTCTTTCTGTGACACCTTCTCTTCGACTTCTATTCGACGAGCTTGCCCGTGGTCGTGACTTCCTCCATCAGGAGGGAAATCTCGTCAGGGACGCCCGGAATGGTCTCGCGGGTGACGCCCGTCGTCGGGGACCACGCGTTTCGCGGCGTTCCAGTGCCGATTCGAGGGCGGCCCGAGCCGCCAGTGCGGCGGACTTGAGGTCGAAGGCGTGCGCGATGTCCTGGTAGTCGGCGATGTCCGGGTGGACGCCCGACGTCCTGCATCCTCTTCTCGATCACTTGAGGGTGTCGGCGGCGTGCTGCTGCCGGCTGTCCTGGGGGTCCATGGCGGCCAGTGCCGCGTTGATGCCGCCGGCCGCCAGTGCCGTACGGGCGTCCTCCTTGGGGCGCTTGCCGACGGCGAGGACGTCGATCCCGGCCTCGGCCAGTTCGATCGCCGCACGGAGGCCGGCACCTCCGGTGCCGATCACCAGCACCATGGTGGCAAGACGTTGTTCGGTGGCAGCCACGGTCCACTCCGATCACTGGGCTCTCCATCCAGTACGACCGTGCAGTGCCGGCATCTGTGACACCCCGGCCGTGGCGTCAGGGGGCAAGCGTGACGGTGGTCGGCGTGCCGTGCCAGGCCGTCCCCGCGTAGGGGCACAGTGCGTCGGCCCGACCCAGCAGCGGGGTGGCGACCCCAGGGGCGACGCCCGGCCGGCTGACGACCAGGTAGATGTGCAGGACGTTGTGACACACTGCCTCGTCCGTCCGCGACCCCGTGCAGCCCACTTGGTCGAGCGCCTGCCGGTGGACGGTCACCCGCGTCATGAATTCCCCACCGCGGGTGCATGGGGACCCGCGACTCCAGGAGGCTCATCAGCGTGACCCGCCCGGTGCCCGCGCCGGCGTCCGGCACACCGACCCAGGCCCTGCGCACGTCGTCGCGATGGCGCGAGCGCACCCGGCTCTCGTCCCGCTCCGCCTGCAGAACGTCGTAGAACTCCGCACTGATCTCATAGGTGTCCTGACGGTCCCGCCCGGGAGCACCGGCCGACGGCGTCTTCCCGACGCTCACCCGCTCCATCCGTACCATTCGCGTGCCTGCCCGACCGCCTCCGAGCTCACCACGCCGACGCGCGCCAGCCGGTCCAGAGCGGCGATGACGATCGACTCGGCGTCCACGCGGAAGTAGCGCCGTACGGCGTCCCGGGTGTCCGACAGGCCGAATCCGTCCGTGCCCAGGGAGGAGTAGTCGTGACCGACCCACTGACTGATCTGGTCGGGTACCTGCCGCATCCAGTCGCTGACCGCCAGCACCGGTCCGGCCGCGTTCGCGAGTGCCGCCGTCACATAGGGGACGCGTTCCTCACCCCGCAGCAACGCCCGGTCGGCGTCCAGCGCGTCGCGGCGCAGTTCCGTCCAGGAGGTCACCGACCAGACGTCGGCGTGGACGCCCCACTGGGACAGCAGCAACTGCTGGGCGCTCAAGGCCCAGTGGATGGCCGTGCCGGACGCCAGGAGCTGGATCCGTGGCTCCGTTCCGGTGGGCTCGGCAGCCTGCCGGTACCGGTAGATGCCCCGCAGGATGCCTTCCTCGACGCCGGGCCCGGCGGGCATCGCCGGCTGTTCCTTGGGTTCGTTGTAGACGGTCAGGTAGTAGAAGACGTCCTCAGGCCGGTCTCCGTACATACGGCGCAGCCCCTCCCGCACGATCACCGCGATCTCGTACGCGAACGCCGGGTCGTAGGACACGGCGGCGGGATTCGTGGAGGCCAGCAAGTGGGAGTGCCCGTCGGCGTGTTGGAGCCCCTCCCCCGTCATGGTCGTACGGCCGGCCGTGGCACCGATGACGAACCCGCGGCCCATCTGGTCGGCGAGCGCCCAGAACTGATCGCCCGTGCGCTGGAAACCGAACATGGCGTAGAAGATGTAGAACGGGATCATTGGCTCGCCATGAGTGGCGTACGAGGTCGCCGCGGCCGTGAACTCGGCCATGGAACCGGCCTCGGTGATGCCTTCGTCGATCAACTGGCCGTTCCTGGCCTCTCGGTAGTAGAGCAGCTGGTCCGCGTCCACCGGTTCGTAGGTCTGGCCGTCCGCGGAGTAGATCCCGGCCGTCGGGAAGAGCGACTCCATGCCGAAGGTGCGGGCCTCGTCCGGGATGATCGGCACCCAGCGCGGTCCGGTCTCCTGGTCGCGCATGAGGTCCTTCACCAGGCGGACCAGGGCCATGGTGGTGGCCACCTCCTGGTTGCCGAAGCCCTTCTCCAGGGCTTCGAAGGGGCGGGCCGACGGCTGCTTCAGCGGCTTCGCCGCCACCCGGCGCACGGGGACGGGACCACCCAGCGCCGCCCGCCGCTCACGCAGGTAGCGCACCTCGTCCGAGTTCTCACCCGGGTGCCAGTACGGCACCAGATCACCGCTCAACGCGCTGTCAGGAATGGGGAGTTCGAGCAGGTCACGCATCTCGCGGAACTGCGCCATGGTCAGCTTCTTCATCTGGTGGTTGGCGTTGCGCGACTCGAAGGCCGAGCCGAGCGTGTGCCCCTTCACCGTCTGGGCGAGGACGACCGTCGGTGCGCCCCGGTGCTCGACGGCGGCCCGGTAGGCGGCGTAGACCTTGAGTGGTTCGTGCCCGCCCCGGGAGTTCTCGAACAGCTCGGTCAGTTCGCTGTCGTTCAGCCCTGCGGCGAGGGCGGAGAGCGCGTCGCCCGTGAAGAAGTGTTCGCGGATGTAGGTGGCGTCCCGGGCTGCGTACGTCTGCAGTTGGGCGTCGGGCACTTCACCGAGCCGGTGGACCAGGGCGCCGGTGGTGTCCCGGCTCAGGAGGGGGTCCCAAGCCTCGCCCCAGAGGGACTTGACCACGTTCCAGCCCGCGCCGCGGAACCTGGCCTCCAGCTCCTGCACGATCTTGGAGTTCGGCCGTACGGGACCGTCCAGTCGCTGGAGGTTGCAGTTGACGACGAAGGTGAGGTTGTCGAGGCGCTCACGGGCGGCGAGCGCCAGCGCCGCCGTCGATTCCGGCTCGTCCGTCTCGCCGTCCCCGAGGAAGGCCCACACGCGCGACCCCGAGGTGTCCTTGATGCCGCGGGCGTGCAGATACCGGTTGAACCGGGCCTGGTAGACGGCGGCCAGCGGGCCGAGGCCCATGGACACGGTCGGGAACTCCCACAGCCACGGCAGCCGTCGGGGGTGCGGGTAGGACGGCAGCCCGTGGCCGTCGGCCTCCCGCCGGAAGGCGTCCAACTGCGCCTCGCTCAGACGCCCCTCCAGAAACACCCGGGCGTAGATACCCGGCGAGGCGTGGCCCTGGAAGTACAGCTGATCGCCCGAGCCGGTCCCGCCCTTGCCATGGAAGAAGTGGTGGAACCCGATCTCGTACAGCCAGGCCGCGGAGGCGTACGTCGATATGTGTCCGCCGAGCCCGAAACGGGAGCCGCGGGTCACCATCGCCGCCGCGTTCCACCGGTTCAGGGCGGTGATCCTGGACTCCATGGCGAGGTCACCGGGAAAGGCCGGCTGCGCCGACACCGGGATCGTGTTGATGTAGTCGGAGGCCAGGAGCCCGGGCAGGGACACACCGGACCTGGCCGCGAACTCGTGCACACGGCGCAGCAGGTACACGGCCCGTTCCGGCCCCGCGTGCCGCACGACAGCGTCGAGCGACGCCTGCCACTCGGCGGTCTCCTCGCTGTCCTGATCGGGTAGTTGGTCGAGCTCACTCATGGCTGGTTCCCGTCGGGGCGTGGGCGGAGGGGCGGTGGGGGGTCGAGGACGTCATCACCGCGCCAGCCATTCGGAGAAGGCCCCGTGCCCCAGGTGGGTGTTCGGGATCACGTCCCGCAGGCAACCGCGCGCCGCCGGCAGTTTCGCGGTGAGGTCGTCGAGACGGTACTCCTCGGGACCGGCCACCTCCGGAACACCGAACAGCGGTACTCCCACGGCGACATGGGCGAGCGCCGCGCCTGCTCCTCCTGCAGCCCCTTCGCCCGGAAGCAGCCCGCCCGCGGAGGTTCGGCCCCACGATGGATCTCCAGGTTCTCCAACTCCCCCGGGAGGACGTGTCGGTGACGTCCACCACCACGTCGGCGCCGCGCACGGCCTCGTCGAGACTCTTCCCGGTCGTGACGTCGACGCCTCGTGGCGGGACACGCGGACAACCTCCACACCGTGATCCCGAAGCCGGGCGACCGTCCTGGAACCGATCAGACCGGTGGCTCCTGCTACAACGGCTCGCATTCCGGGCCCCTTCCTGTCGATCTCACACCACCTAGGACAGGGCTCGTACCAATGTTGTGACACTGTCGTGGTCACGAGTGTCACAGATCTGCCCGCAGCCCGGTCAGCACTGAAGAGGGCCATGACGGCCATGGCCGGGCAGATCCGAGGGAGGCCGACGCATGTCGGACAAGGACTCAGCGCAGGGCACCGGAGTGCGGACCGCGTCGGAAGGATGGAAGACGGCGGCGAAGATGCTCCAGGACACCGCTCCCCTCACCGTCCCCGAGGGCGCGTCGGCGATGACCATCTGTGTCGAGTGGGAGCCCGGAGACCCGGGAACCCCGCCTCACCGCCACCCGGGACCGGCGTTCGGCTATGTCCTCGAGGGCGCCGTCCGTTTCGAGCTCGAGGGTGAGCCCGAGCGCGTCATCGGGGCGGGCGGGACGTTCTGGGAGCCGGGCGGCGACGCGATCCACTACCAGGACGGCAACGCGCTGCCCGACGCGCGCACCCGGTTCGTCGTGACGATGCTGTGCGCGCCGGGCAAGCCCATGGTGGAACTGGTCGAGGAGAAGGAACTGGCCGAGCGGGCCCATCTCCGCGCCCCACGGCCCACCGACTGACCCTCCCCTGGACATGAGCGCCACTGATGTCGTGCACGGCACGCTGACAGCGCTGTTCGCGGCCGCGGCCGTCCACGCGCTCCGGCAGGCCGTGCTGACACAAGGCTCCGGATGGCGCGGCCGAGGCGACAGTCTGCTGCACACCGTCATGGCTTCGGCCATGGCGATGATGCCGTGGTACGGGATGGGCGAAGGGCCGTCACCGGGGCGGACGACGTTCTTCTTCGCCGCCGCGGCACTGTGGTTCCCGTCGACCGCGATCCTCGGCCCCCGTGGTCCCCGACGGGACGGCCTCCTGCACAGGGCGCCACACGCGGTCGGCATGGCAGCCATGGCGTGGATGCCCGTACGGCACGGCGGCGTGACGGACGCGCGGACCGCCGACGTCGTCACCGCCGTACTGACGCTCTGTCTGCTGGCCTACGCTCTCCGGTCGCTGACCCGGGACATGCCCACACTGCGCGGGGCCCCGGGCAGTGTGGGCGGCTCCCGCGACCTCGGCAGGCTCTACGACCGCTTCTGGCAGGGAACGACGGCCATGGGCGCGGCCATCATGCTGCTCACGCACCACTGACGCAGCAGTCCAGTGAAACCCCAACGGCTGCGGGTCTGCACGCCCTTCCCCGTCCCGTGTCCATGGTGGTCGGCCCCGGTGGCGTGCTCGAGGCGGCGCACATCGGTGTCGGGTACGCCCTGGAGCGCCACGGATTCGTCCCGGACATGACCGTCGGAACCTCGGCGGGTGCCCTCAACGGGGCCATCGCGGCCGTACAACCCCACGGGGCAGTCGTGCCCGACCAGGTCCACCGGCTCACCGGTCCGCTCCAGCCGGTCGATGAGCCAGGTCCGCCCTTCATCAGGGTCGGCCAGGTCGGCCGTGCCGTGGGGCCAGCATAGTGGCACACGGTGTTGATGCCTTCTCGCGCGCCGCCCCCTGACACGACCAAACGTGTCACAGAACAGCGGTGGCCACGGTCAATGAAGCAGACGCGACGGGAACACCGTGGATTTCATCGGTCACGTCCCAGCCGCCTGGTCGCGCCGCTCCACCCCATCCATCCCGGCACGAACGGAGACAGCAGGCTCATGCATCCCGAGTCGTCCCCCACGGAAGGCACCCTGGACGAGGCCGTCTCTGTCTTCGTGGAACTCCGGCCACGCCTCTTCGGCATCGCCTACCGCTTGTTGGGAAGCACGGCCGAGGCCGAGGATGTGGTCCAGGAGGTGTGGCTGCGCTGGCAGAGGACCGACCGTTCGGCGGTGATCAGCCCGGCGGCCTTCCTGTCGAGTGCCACCACCCGGCTGGCGATCAACGTGGCCCAGTCCGCCCGGGTCCGCCGCGAGACCTACATCGGCCCCTGGCTGCCCGAACCCGTCGACACCGGCGGTGATCCCGAAGCGGGCGCCCAGCAGGCCGAGGCCCTGGACCTGGCGCTGCTCCTCGTGCTGCAGAAGCTGACGCCCACCGAGCGGGCCGCGTACGTCCTGCGGGAGGCATTCGACTACGCCTACCCCGACATCGCCGACACGCTCCGACTCAGCGTGGTGAACGTCCGGAAGATCGTGAGCCGGGCCCGTAGACATCTCCTGGCCGAGCATCGGGAGAGCGTGGACGTGGCGGAGCACCGACGGCTGCGGAACGCCTTCGTCTCGGCCGCGCGGACGGGAGACGTCGCTTCCTTGGAGGCGCTCCTCACCCCGGCCGCCCCGCCGGTCCGGCGGACCGCCGTGCTCAACCATCGCTGAACTCGGCCGAGATACCACCGAGTGGTGGACTCACCCGCCAGGAGAGGAAGACCGCCGGTCCGCCGCTCACCCGTCTGATCCACCGCTTCCGGAGTGACGTGGATCACGGGCATGGAACAACATGGATGCGACGGTGTCATCGAGTACGGCCTCGCCCTGCGCCGCGCCATCGCCGCCGCCGTCCGCCGTCACCGGCCCGAGCCGGTGATCACCCCGGACGACCGCTCACCTGGGCCGCCGAACCCTCACCGACTGGCTCTCCGGCCACTGACGCCCTTGCGGGTACCGCACGCTCGCCGACACACCATGCGCGCGTGGATGCCGAATCGATGGCGGAGCCTTCTCCCGTGGTCTCCCCGCCCTTGTCACAGATCCGGTGGCCGTCCGGTCTTCCTGGTACGGGCGAAATCGACCGGCTCGAATGACTCGGCGAAGCAGCGGGTCGGCGAAGCAGAGCGTTGCCGAGAGAGGAATTTCCATCATGAAGGTCGTAGTGATCGGTGGTACCGGGCTCATCGGTTCGAAGTTGGTGACGAAGCGTGCCTCGGTCGTGATCGACGTCTCGAACTCCCCCTCGTTCGCGGACGACGACGTCATGGAGTTCTTCCGGACCTCCACCACGAACATCCTCAAGGCGGAGGCGGAGGCCGGTGTGACCCACCATGTCGCGCTCTCCGTGGTCGGCACCGAGCGGCTCCAGGAGAGCGGCTACTTCCGTGCCAAGCAGGCGCAGGAGGAGCTGATCAAGGACTCGGGGATCCCGTACTCCATCGTCCACGCCACCCGGTTCTTCGAGTTCGTGAAGAGCATCGCCGCCGCGGCGACGGAGGGTGACACGGTCCGTCCGGCCCCCGTGAAGATCCAGCCCATCTGCTCCGACGACGTGGCCGCGGCCGTGGGCCGCACGGCGGTCGGCACCCCCGTCAACGGCGTGGTCGAGGTGGCCGGTCCCGACACGTTCCGGCTGGACGAGCTCATCCGCAAGGGCCTCGCGGCCAAGAACGACCCCCGCACGGTGGTGACGGACCCGCACGCCCCCTACTTCGGCGCCGATCTGAAGGAGGACACCCTCGTTCCGGGTCCCGACGCCCGGATCGGCGGCACCCGGTTCAGCGACTGGCTCGCGCAGCAGCAGGGCTGAGTCCGCGGGGGTGGCCCTCCCGTAAGGGCCACCCCCGCCTCGGCCGTCCTTCTCGTCCCCGACTCGTAGGAAGCGTCCCGCCGTGCTCCAGAGCCCGCACCCGACCACAGTTCCCGGAAACAGCCCGTACGAGAAGCTCACCGGTGTCTACACCATCGACCCGGTCCACAGCATGATCGGTTTCTCCGTCCGGCACGCGATGATCTCCCATGTGCGCGGCAGGTTCGACTCCTTCGAGGGCCTCCTCCGGCTCGACGGGTCCCAGCCGGCCCGGTCCGAGGCGTATGTGAGCGTCCAGACGGCGAGCCTGGACACCGGCATGGCCGACCGGGACGCCCACCTCAGGAGCGCCGACTTCTTCGACTCCTCGACCTTTCCCCTGATGACCTTCCGTTCCACCGGGATCCTCCCCGTCGGTGACGACACGTTCCGCATGACGGGCCTGCTCAAGATCAAGGACCTCGAACTGCCCGTCGGCCTCGACATCGAGCTGGGCGGAGCCGGCAAGGACGCCCTCGGCAACGACCGGGTCGGTTTCGAGGGCAGGGCCACGCTGAACCGTTCCGACTGGGGGCTCACCTGGAACACGACGCTGGAGACCGGCGGTGTCCTCGTCGGCGACAAGGTGACGTTGATCCTCGACATCTCCGCGGTACGGGCCGATCAGGAAGCCGCCTGACATGACCTCGGCGTTCGCTCCTGAATCCCTGGTCGCCGTGGCCGACACGGTACGGGCTCTGACCGCCCAGGCCACCGCGCTCACCACCCGGGCCGCCACGCTGCGCAAGGAGCTCGCGCAGCTCGACGGGCGCATCCGGTCCGTCTCCGACGCGCTGGACCGAACCTCTCGTCGCGCTGCCCCGGCCGACGGCACCGTCGGCGGCGACCCTCCGCCGGGAAACCCGGCCTAGCGACGCGGATCCGGGCCGGTACGGCACTCGCCGTACCGGCCCGCCGTCATGACCTGCCCCGTGCCCACCCCGTCGGCGTCGCCGCATCCGGAGGGATCGCACCCCCATGAGTCAGTCACCGTACGCAGCCAGTGCCTGGTACCGCCCGATGCGCGTCCGCCCCTCCGGTGAGGAACACCGCACCGCCACGGCCCTGGAACTGTTCTTCGATCTCTGTTTCGTCGCAGCCGTCGCGCAAGCCGCCTCGGCGTTCGAGCACGAACTGGCCGAGGGCCGTTTCGGCCATGGCCTGCTGGGCTACGCGCTCGTGTTCTTCGCGATCTGGTGGGCCTGGATGAACTTCACCTGGTTCGCGTCCGCCTACGACACCGACGACGTTCCGTACCGGCTGTTCACCCTGGTCCAGATCGCCGGAGCGCTCATGATGGCCGCCGGTATCGCGAAGGCGCTGGAGCACCAGGATTTCACCGTCGTCACCTGGGGCTATGTCGTCATGAGGCTGGCCATGGTCGCCCAGTGGCTCCGTGCCGCGCACACGGACCGGGAGCACCGCCGCTCCGCCCTGCGCTACGCCCTGGGCATTCTGGTCCTGGAGGCCGGCTGGCTGGCCCGTCTGACGCTGCCTCATGACGGGGGCGGGGCCACGTTCGTCGTCCTCGCCCTGGGGGAGCTGGCCGTGCCCGTGTGGGCCGAGCGGGCGCCCGGCACGGCGTGGCATCCGCACCACATAGCCGAGCGGTACGGGCTCTTCACGCTGATCGTGCTCGGGGAGTCGATCATGGCGGCGACCCTGGCCGTCCGCACCGCTCTACAGGCCGGCGCGGCACTCGGAACCGTCCTCGCGGTCGCCTCCGGCGGACTGGTCACCGTGTTCGCGCTGTGGTGGCTGTACTTCGCGCAGGACGTGCCCAAACGGCTGGCCGGGCTGACCACGGCGATGCTGTGGGGCTACGGCCACTACGTGGTGTTCGCGTCCGTGGCGGCCGTGGGCGCCGGTCTCGTCCTCAACGTCTCCCATGCCACCGGCCACGGCACCCTGACGGATCACCAGGCAGCGGCGGCCTACACGGTGCCCGTCGCCCTCTTCCTCACCTGCGTGTGGCTGCTGCACCGACGGACCGCGCGCCTTCCCCGCGTGCTCGACGTGCTCCATCCGGTCGCCGCCGCAGCAGTCCTCGCCACCACGCCGACGGGGTTTCCCGTGCCCGGTACGGCGCTCGTGGTGTCGCTCCTGATCGGCGCGACGCTGATCCCGACTCGGTGAGACCGGGAGCGATGTCACACCATCCGCGCCCGTCCGGTCAGGGCTGTACAGCGGACGGTGGACGGCCCCCCAGGCGCAGTGCGGGGTGCCGTAGGAGAGGGAGGATGCGGTATGGATCATGCCGATGGCGCGGTGCCGATCGCGGACCTGGTGGAGGAGCGGCGGCATCTGCTGGACGTCGCGTACTGGATGGTCGGCAGCGGCGTGGCCGCCGAGAGCGTGATCGACGAGACCTACCGGCGCTGGTACCGACTGCCGGAGGCGGCACGGGCGCAGATCACCGACCCGCGGGCCTGGCTGGCGAGGACCACGGGCGGTATCTGCCTGGACCGGCTCGCCGTCCCCGACCGAGGGGAGCCCCGCACCGCGGGGCAGTACGGGCAGTACGGGCAGTCGGAGCAGTCGGAGCAGGAGATCAGCGCTGTGCTGCTGACGGCCCTGGATGCGTTGTCCCCCGCCGAGCGGGCGGCGTTCGTCCTCGGCGACGTCTTCGGGATGGCGCCGGGTGCGGTCGCCGACATCGTGGGACAGCCGGAGCGGGAGTGCGCCGAGTTGGCCGACCGCGCCCGCCGGAGTCTGCGGACCCGCCGCTCACGGCCCACCAGTCCGCGTCGGCACGATGCGGTGGCCCGCGCGGTACTGCGGGCCTGCGTGGCCGAGGACGCCGAGCGGCTGGCATCCCTGCTGGCACCCGACGCCACCGCCTTCTTCGACGGGGGCGGGAAGGTCAGGGCGCTGGTCAAGCCGGTGCACGGGGCCACCCAGGTCGCCCGCAGCCTCCTGGCACTCCTGGCCCGGCG
>NZ_JBEXXE010000049.1:27023-91629 GCF_040630255.1 Streptomyces sp. NPDC005820 | reverse complement strand
TCTCGCCGCACCGGCCGAAAGCCCAAGTACATCCAGTACGAGGGCTTCCGGCCGGCACGACGAGAGCACGCACCGGACGCCGCTCCTTGACGGGCAAACGTTGCCTGCCGCGGCACTAGTTCTTGCTGTTGTCCACGATCACCGGCGTGCCGTTGGAGTCCGTGCCGCACGGGACCGCGTACACCGGGTTGGCCTTCGCGGCCTCCTTGTAGGCTTCCAGGCACTGGTTGTAGAGGACCTTGTCGCTCAGCGAGCGTTCGATGATCTTGTTGGCGGCGGCGATGCCCTCCGCCTCGATGCGCTTGCGCTCCGCCTCCGCCTTGGCCGTGCGCGCCGCCTCCAGGGAGCGCTCGGTGGCCTGCTCCTGCTGGATCTTCTTGTCGATCTGCTCCTGGAGCTCCTTCGACGGCTTCACATTGCGCAGATTGACGGTGGTGACGTCGATCCCGCGCGGCGCCAGCCGCTCCTTGATCGAGGCGGCGATCTCCGAGCCGATCTGCTCACGGGCCGAGGCGTAGCCCTCCTCGCTGGTGTGCTTCGCGAACACGTTGCGGATGATCTCGCGGCTGTCCGGCACCACCAGCCGTGCCTGGACGGCGTCCGAGCTGCCCGCCAGCCGGTACAGCTCGACCGCCTTTGACGGCACGACGGCCCATTTGACGGTGACGTCCACGTCCAGCACCCCGCCCTCCGAGGAGCGCACCTCGACCACGTCCTTGTCGTAGAGGTTCAGGTCGACCGGGCGCGTGGAGAAGGATGTGACGTCGGTGAACGGCGACTTGAACTGGATGCCGGACTTCATCGGCGCGCCGACCTTGCCGAAGGTCACCGGCACGCCGACCTCGTAGGCGCTCACGACGTGCACGCACGAGAAGACGCCGGACAGCACCGCGCCGACGGCGCCCAGCGCCGCCCCGATCTTCCACCCCGACTCCTCGCGGCCCCGGCCGACGAGGAACAGCACGACCGCCGCTATGAGCAGCAGTATGGACAGCACGAACACAGAGATCCCCCCTTGGACGCGAACCGCGCCGCCGCGGGTGCGACGCGCGGCGCAGCGCATCGTAGTGGGCATGATCCCCGGGCCGTAACGGGTCCGGCGTCCCGGTCGTCAGTGATTCACCGTGCTGTCAGACGCCGTTCGCCTCGGCCGCCAGCATCCGCCGCAGCAGCCCCCGCAGTACCACCCGCTCCTCCTCCGCGAGCCCCGCCAGCGGCTCGCGCGCGAAGCGCAGGGACTCGCGCAGGCCCTTGGCGACCCTGCGCCCCTCCTCCGTCGCCGCGGCGAGCTTCACCCGGCGGTCGGCCGGGTCCGGCCGGCGTTCGACCAGGCCGCGGGACTCCAGGCGGTCGACGATGCCGGTGACGTTGGACGGCTCGCACCTCAGCTTCTGGGCCAGCTTGCGCATGGGGAGCGGTTCGAGGGAGAGCAGGCCGAGCAGCCGGGCCTGGGCGCCGGTGAGGGTGTGGTCGGAGGCCGCGTCCTCGTAGTCCTCGTAGTAGCGGGCCACGACCTCGCCGATGAGCTCGACGACCTCCAGGGTGAGGGCGTCGGGCAGCGGGGTTCGGGGTGAGGTGGCCATGGGGCCGAGGATACCCCCTTTACTTGACAACATGAAATATTAAGGCGCATGGTTGTTTCAGGTAGTGAAGCATTTGATGTGAAAGGCGCCCCCCATGACTGAGTCCGCCCTGCCCGCCACCGGCCGCGAATGGCGACTGCTGAGCCGTCCCGTCGGCTGGCCGAAGCCCGAGGACTTCGAGCTGGCCGAGGCGGAGATCCGGCAGCCCGGCCCCGGTCAGGTGCTCGTGCGCAACGCGTACGTCTCCGTCGACCCGTACATGCGCGGCCGGATGAGCGCCGCGAAGTCCTACGTCGCCCCCTTCGAGCTGGGCAAGGCCATGCAGGGCGGGGCCGTCGGCGAGGTCGTCGCCTCCGCCGCCGAGGGGATCGCCGTCGGCGACCACGTCCTGCACTTCGGCGGCTGGCGCGAGTACGCCACCTTCGACGCGGCCCAGGCCGTCAAGGTCGACCCCGAGGCCGCACCGCTCTCCACCTACCTCGGCGTCCTCGGTATGACCGGCCTCACCGCCTACGCCGGTCTGCTGCGCACCGGCGCCTTCAAGGAGGGCGACGCCGTCTTCGTGTCGGGCGCCGCGGGTGCCGTCGGCAGCCAGGTCGGCCAGATCGCCAAACTCAAGGGCGCCTCCCGGGTCATCGGCTCGGCCGGCTCGGACGACAAGGTCAAGCTCCTCGTCGAGGAGTACGGCTTCGACGCCGCCTTCAACTACAAGAACGGCCCCGTCGCCGAGCAGCTGCGCGCCGCCGCCCCCGACGGCGTCGACGTCTACTTCGACAACGTCGGCGGCGACCACCTCGAGGCCGCCATCGGCGCCCTCAACGAGCGCGGCCGGATCGTCGTCTGCGGCATGATCTCCGTCTACAACAACACCGAGGCCGCCCCCGGCCCGAAGAACCTCGCCCGCCTCATCCAGACCCGCGGCCGGATCGAGGGCTTCCTGGTCGGCGACCACTACGACCTCCAGCCGGAGTTCGTCCGCGAGGTCGGCGGCTGGATCCGCTCCGGCGAGCTGAAGTACCGCGAGACCGTCGCCGAGGGCATCGAGAACAACCTGGAGGCGTTCCTCGGGGTCCTGCGCGGCGACAACACCGGAAAGATGATCGTCAAGCTCTGAGAGCCCGACCGTGACGCGGCTTAGCCGCCGATCGTTGCGTACGACGAAGGCCGCACCCTTGGACGTGGGGTGCGGCCTTCGCCCTGCCCGGCGTCACACCGCGAGCGCCGCCCGGTGCACGGCCGCCGCCAGTCGGTCGTTCTCCGGTGCCGGGCCGCCCGGGTACGCGATCCGGCGCCGTGTGTACCCGTAGGCCAGCCCGCTGCGCGGATCCGCGAAGGCCTGGCTGCCACCCGCCCCGCCGTGCCCGAACGTCCCGGCGCCCAGGAACGGGTGGTACACGTCCGCGGTCGTCTGGAAGCCGAGCCCGTACGACCGGTGCCCGCGGGACACCAGGTCGTACCCGACCGAGTGCACCTGTCCGAACTCCGCCGCCGTGTCCTCCTTCAGCAGCGGCGCCTTCCCCTCCCGCTCACTGATCGCCGCCGCGTACAGCCCCGCGAGACCGCGCGCCGAGGCGACCCCGCCCACCGAGGCCGGCCCCTTGGCCCGGATCAGCGGGTCGTTCGGCAGCGCCTCGAGGTCGGTCGGTTCGGCGGCGTGCCGGTTGAAGGCGATCGAGGCGAGCGTGTGCGGTCCGTCGGGCACGGCGTCGAGCAGCGCCCGCTGCCCGGCCGTGGGGACCATCGGGAGCGTGGTGCGGAACCGCGGCTCGTGCGCGGCGGGCAGCCCCAGGAAGAAGTCCAGCCCGTACGGGGCGCGCACCCGTTCCTCGTACACCTCCTGCAGCGTACGGCCGGTGGACCGCCGTACGACCTCGCCCGTGAGCGCGCCGATGACCATCCCGTGGTAGCCGAAGGCGGTGCCCGGGCGCCAGAACGGCCGCTGGTCGGCCAGGCGTTCGGCGATCTGCCGGTCGTCGGCCAGCTCCTGCCGGGAGAACCCGGTGTCGGTGCCCACCACCCCGGCCCGGTGCGCGATCAGCTCACGCAGGGTCAGCTGTCCCTTGCCCTCGGCCGCGAACTCCGGCCAGTAGTAGGTCACCTTGCGGTCCAGCTCCAGCGTGCCGTCCTGGACGAGCAGGGCGACCACCAGATGGGCCGCGCCCTTGGTCGACGAGTACACGCCGTACAGGGCGTCGGCGCCGGCCTCGCCGCCCGCCCAGAGGTCGACGACCCGCCGCCCCCGCACATACGCGCACAACTGACCCTCGTAGTCCGACTGTTCCTCCGCCACGAACGCGGTGAACTCGTCCCGCACCGCTTCGAAACCGTCGGCCACGGTGCCGTGGATCTCCCTGGTCATCCGCTCCTCCTCGCACTCAGCCGCCTCTGGAGATCGGTACGGCGAGGCGTGCCCGTTCGACTCAACTGCGCCGATGCGGTGTTGGTGTCATCGATACCCCGGATGGCCCATACGGGGCGCCCGCAGCGGGCATGCTGGGGGCGGCGGGCACGTGCGAAGGCGATGTGCGAGGCGAGGAGAGCCATGAGGACGATCCCTTCCCTCCCCAGCGGGCACGACGTGCTGCGCCTGGCCCGCGGCACGACCGAGGCGACCGGCCACCTCCTGGACACGGCGGGCAATCTCACCAGGATCGCCCTCAACACCCTGGACCCGAGGGACGGTTCGGGCGCTCAGACGCTGAGGGCGCTGCGCCGCACCACGGCCGGACTCGCCGAGGCCAGCGCCTCGCCCGGCGCCCAGGAGGCCTTCTACCGCCTCGTCGAGACCCTGACCCGGCTCGGCACCGGCGGCGCACCCCTGGCCGGACACCCGGTGGGCGAACCGGCCCGGCAGCTGCTGACGGCCCTCGGCGACAGCCTGGTCCCGGCGCTGGACACGATGGAACCGGCCCTACGGGAGTTCACGGCGGCCCTGTCCGAGCTGATCGAGGCGGGTGCCCCCCTCGTCCCGACGGGCGCCGGCCTCACCGCGGGCGCCCTCCTCGTCCTGGCCCCCTTCCTGCGGGCCGCGGCCGAGGTCCTGCGCGACGCCTCCCCGGAACTCCGCCGCGCCGCGGACGCCCTGACCGCGTCCCTGGCACCCCTGCTGCCCGCCCGGACGGCCCTCGCGGAACGCGCGGCCACGGCAGGAGCGGACGTCGTACGGGCCACCCTGCCCGCCCTCCTCACCGCGGCCTCCCGAGCCGGCCACCTCGCCCGCGCGACGACGACCCGCCTCTCGGGCTGAGCGCCGGGGGGATCAGAAGGCCCGCAGCAGTGTCGTCGCCTCGGCCACGCCCCGGGACGGCAGGGGCCCGGCCGATAGAGTTCGGGTATGCGAGATCTCGGGGTGGGTTTTCAGTATCTGGTGGAGGGCCAGCGGTGGGTGGCCCGCAACGGCAGGCAGTACGGGTTCGGGCTGCTGCCCGGGCTGATCACGCTGGTGCTGTACCTGGCGGCGCTCGTCGCGCTCGCCGTGTGGGGCGCGGACTTCGTCGCCTGGTCGACACCCTTCGCCGACGACTGGTCGAGCCCCTGGCCCGGTCTCTTCCGGGGTTTCCTCCTCGTCGTGCTGTTCGCCCTCGGACTCCTGCTCGCCGTCCTCACCTTCACCGCCGTCACCCTGCTCATCGGCCAGCCCTTCTACGAGAGCCTCTCCGAGGCCGTCGACCGGGACGTGTCCCCCGACGGCACGGCCCCCGAGTCCGGACTGCCGCTCTGGCGCGAGCTGTGGATCTCCGCGCGGGACAGTCTGCGCATCCTGGTGCGTGCCGCGCTGTGGGGCCTGCTGCTGTTCGGCCTCGGGTTCGTCCCGTTCGTTGGGCAGACCGTCGTCCCCGTGATCGGCTTCTTCGTCACCGGCTTCTTCCTCACCGAGGAACTCACCGCCGTGGCCCTCCAGCGCCGTGACGTCGACCTGCGCGCCCGCCTCACCCTGCTGCGCTCCCGCAAGACCCTGGTCTGGGGCTTCGGCACCCCGCTGGGCCTCGCCTTCCTGGTGCCCGTCGTCGCGGTGTTCCTGATGCCGGGCGCGGTCGCGGGCGCCACCCTCATGGCCCGTGACCTGCTCGGCGAGGAGATCCGGGACGAGGAGAGCCAGTCGCTCGCCCCGTCCCACTGACCGCCGTGCCCGCCCTCACCCCCGGCGAGCTCAACCGCGCCACCCTCGCCCGCCAGCTCCTCCTGCGCCGCGAGGCGTCGACGGTCCCCGACGCCGTCCGCCGCGTCGTCGCGCTCCAGGCACAGCACCCCGCGTCCCCGTACCTCGCCCTGTGGTCCACGGCGGCGGGCGTGGCGGCGAGCGCGTTCCGTCCGCTGCCCGCGGACGTCTGGGAGGCCCTGTCGGCCGAGGCCCGCTCGCTGGGCGCGCTCCTCGCCGGCCGCGGCGACCCGGACGTCTACGCCCGCCACGCCCACTGGTGGGCCAAGCTCCCGCCCGCCGCCGAGACGCGCCTACTCGGCGGCGACGGCCACGGCTAGGGCGTGCTGTGAAAGTCCCGTCGTCCGCCCGGAGGGCGGGCCGAGCGGCGTCTGGCGCGTGCTCTCGGCATGCCGGGCGGAAGCCCTCGTACTGGTTGTACGCGGGTTTCCGCCCGGTGCGGCGAGAGTGCGTGCCGGGCGTCGAACGGCAGGCGGGACTTTCACAGCACGCCCTAGGACCGCCCGCACCTGCGCGACGATGTCCAGCCGGTTGCGCACGAACTCCGGGTCGGTCACCTCGGTGGTGTTGCCCGCGGCGAACTGCAGGACCGGCGTGTGGAGATGGCCGCCCGGCAGGGTGTCGTGCAGGCCCAGCCGGTCCCGCAGCAGGGTCGCGCGGTAGGCGATCTCGTTGGAGAGGTAGTTCCCGCCGCCCCCCGCCCGCGCGGTCGACCCCGGGGTGGGACCGTCCGGCCGTACGACCGGCTCGGTCGCCCCCGCCGGGATCTCGGTCACTCCCGTGTTGTCGTACACCGGGAAACGACCCGTGTCCGCCGCGAGGATCGCCGGGTACGGCAGCGTCGTCGTCGTCCACTGCGGCTGCGAGGCCGGATCGGTCACCGGGACGGTCTCCGTGCGGCCGATGTTCTCGTTGTCCGGGAAACCGCCCCGCCAGGCCCCGTTGGTGCGCTCCACGTCGAAGCGCCCGACCCGGCCCTGGCTGACGGTCGTGAAGAGATCGACGTACGGCAGATACGGCCGCAGCGTCCGTTCCACCGTGCCGTCCGCGAAGTCCTGCCAGCGCACCGGGAACACGGCCGTCTCCACCCGGGCCGGCCCGTCGGCCGTCTCGATCACCGTGCCGTCGAGCGCCAGCGCGCTCGCGCCGGACGGGTTGGAGATCCGGATGTCCCGGTCCAGCGTGAACGGGTCGAAGCCGGTGACCAGCACCCGCTTGAGCCCCTTGTGGCCGGCCTTCGGGTACCGGATGTCGGTCTGACCGCGCGAGGTCCGCTCCAAGTCAGCCAGCAGAGAGCTTCGCTGAGCATCCGTCAGCGCGAACCCGGGCTCCCAGGTCCGTACTTCGCGGGTCATGCCCAACCGCGCCCAGTACAGCGGCCGGTCGTCGTCCCGGCTCAGGTCGCCGCCCGCCGGACCCCGCCCCTGCACCCGGTCGACGGCCCGCCGCCACAGCGCGGAACCCTGGTGTGCGACGACCCGGCGGGCCTGTGCGTAGGAGCGGACGGAGTCCAGCGCGGCGGTGAACCCGGGGGCGACGGAGTCGAATCCGGACCGCCGGAGGATCTCCTGCGGCACGGCCAGTGCGAGTCGCTGTTCCTCGACGGTGGGGGAGGGCGCCGCCGTGGAGGCGGTCGCGGTCGTGGGTGCGGAGAGGCCGGCCAGCAGGGCCAGACCGAGGATGCCGGTGCGAACGCGTAAGGAATTCACGGGAGTTGTATGCCCCACCGGCCTCTCACGTCACGCGTCCGGACCCCCTTCCTCCCCCAGCAGTCGCAGGAAGTCCCGGAACGCCGCCGCCATGTCCACCGACTCGGGGTCCAGCAGCCACTGGTACTGCAGCCCGTCCATCACCGCCACCAGCAGGGGGGCCGTGCGCTCGGGCGTGAGCCCGTTCGGGAGACGGTCGCCGTACTGGGCGCGCAGGGCCTGCGCCATGGTCTGCCGTACGCCCGTGTACCGCTCGGTGAAGTACTCCCGCGCCGGATGCCCCTCCGTCACGCTCTCGCCGAGCAGCGCCGAGAAGGTCTGGATGATGCCGGGCCGCATCGCGTTGTACTCGACGAGCGAGGTCAGCAGATCGACCCGCCACTGGGTGTCCGGCACCGCGTCCCACTGGTCGCGTTCCTTCAGGACGGCCACCAGCAGCGCCTCCTTGGTGGGGAAGTGGTGCAGCAGCCCCTGCTGGGTCAGTCCGACCCGCTCGGCCACGGCCGCCAGGCTCGCCCCCCGGTAACCGCGCTCGGCGATCACCTCCAGGGTCGCCCGGACGATCTCGGCCCGCCGCTCCTCGCTCCTGGTTCTGGCGCTCATGCCGTCACGGTACGGCATCCGGAGGGTTTAACATAACAGCGAGATAACGAAACCTACCGTTCTACAGGTAACCGATGCACGATGGGGGGCAGCGCGGGACAGCGCGGAGCACGGCACTCAACGAGGAGGCACCGCCATGGCGGAAACGGAGCAGGCCGTCGAGGCGGCCCTCGGCAAGCTCGACCTGGACGCCAAGACCCGGCTGCTGGCCGGACAGGACATGTGGTCACTGCCCGAGCTGCCGGAGATCGGTCTGAGGTCGCTCGTCATGTCCGACGGCCCGATCGGCGTCCGGGGCGTGCGCTGGACCGCCGACGACCCGTCCGTCGCCCTGCCCTCCCCGACCGCCCTCGCCGCCACCTGGGACCCGGAACTGGCCCGTCGCGCCGGCCGGCTGCTCGCCCAGGAGGCCCGCCGCAAGGGCGTCCACGTCCTGCTCGCCCCCACCGTCAACCTCCACCGCTCCCCGCTCGGCGGCCGCCACTTCGAGGCCTACAGCGAGGACCCCTACCTGACGGGAGCGATCGGCAGCGGATACGTCACGGGCGTCCAGGAGGGCGGCGTCGGCACCACCGTCAAGCACTTCGTGGCCAACGACGCCGAGACCGACCGCTTCACCGTGAACAACCTGGTCGGCGAGCGCGCCCTGCGCGAGCTGTACCTCGCCCCCTTCGAGGCCATCGTCGAGAACGCCCGCCCCTGGGGCATCATGACCGCGTACAACACGGTCAACGGCACCACCATGACCGAGCACCACCACCTCGTGAACGAGATCCTGCGCGGCGAGTGGGGCTTCGACGGCTTCAACGTCTCCGACTGGATGGCGGCCCGCGACACCGTCGGCGCGCTGCGCGGCGGCCTCGACGTCGCCATGCCCGGCCCGCAGACCGTCTACGGCGAGGCCCTCGCCCAGGCCGTCCGCGACGGCCGGCTGGCGGAGTCCGAGGTCGACGAGGCGGTCCGCCGCGTCCTGCGCCTGGCCGCCCGGGTCGGCGTCCTCGACGGCGCAGAGCCCGCCGTCACCGCGCTTCCCGAGCCCGTCGACGGCGAGACCCTGGCCCGTGAGATCGCCGGCCGCTCCTTCGTCCTGCTGCGCAACGAACGCGCCGCCCTGCCCCTGAAGCCCGGCACCGTCGCCCTCATCGGCGCGGCCGCCCGCGACGCCCGGGTCCTCGGCGGCGGCTCCGCCACCGTCTTCCCGGCCCGGATCGTCTCCCCGCTGGACGGCCTCACCGCCGCCCTCCCCGAGGGCGCCCTCACCTACGCCGTCGGTGCCGACCCGACCACCGAACTGGCCGTCGCCGACAAGGGCTTCGTGCTCAGGGCCGTCTGCCGGGACACCGACGGGAACGTCCTCGGCACCGGCTCCGCCCCCAACGGCCAGATCCAGTGGATGGGCGCCGACCTCCCCGAGGGCGTCACCCACGACGCCCTCCACGCCGTCGAGCTGACCGGCGCCTTCACCCCGCGCGAGAGCGGCCCGCACTCCTTCGGCATCAAGGGCACCGGCGCCTTCACCCTCACCGTCGCCGGGACGACGTACTTCGACGGCACCCAGCTGCCCGCCGACGACAGCGACCCCTTCGAGGCCTTCTTCGGCGCCCCCGTGACCCGCGCCCAGGTCGACCTGACCGCCGGCGAACCGGTCGAGGTCTCCCTCACCTACGTCTTCGCCCTCCCCGACGAGTTCCCCTTCAAGGTTGTCGCCTTCGCCCTCGCCCACCAGGAGCCGCAGCGCGGCGAGGAGGAGCTGATCGCCGAGGCCGTCGAGGCCGCCCGCGCCGCCGACACCGCGGTGGTCGTGGTCGCCACGACCGACCGCGTCGAGTCCGAGGGCTTCGACCGCAAGGACCTCGCTCTTCCCGGCCGCCAGGACGACCTGGTCCGCGCGGTCGCCGCCGCCAACCCGAACACCGTCGTGGTCGTCAACTCCGGCTCCCCGGTCGAGCTGCCCTGGCGCGAGGAGGTCGCCGCGGTGCTGCTCACCTGGTTCCCCGGCCAGGAGGGCGGCGCGGCCCTCGCGGACGTCCTGACCGGCGCCCGCGAGCCCGGCGGCCGCCTCCCCACCACCTGGGGCTCCCTCGCCGACGCCCCGGTCACCCGGGTCACCCCGGCCGACGGCGAACTGCCGTACACCGAGGACCTCTTCATCGGCTACCGCGCCTGGGAGAAGGAGGGCAGGACCCCCTCGTACCCCTTCGGCCACGGCCTCGGCTACACCGACTGGGCCTACGAGTCCGTCGAGGTCGCCGCCACCACGGTGACGGTGCGGGTCCGCAACACCGGTGAGCGGGCCGGCCGCGAGGTCGTGCAGGTGTACCTGGCGCCCACCGAGCCCGGCGCCGACCGCCCCGCCCGCCGGCTCGCCGCGTTCGGCGCCGTGGAGGCCGGCCCCGGCGAGAGCGCCGAGGTCACCGTGGAGATCCCGCGCCGCGCCTTCGAGGTCTGGGACGAGGCCGCCCACCGGTGGTTCTTTGTGAAGGGTTCGTACGAAATCCAGGTGGGTAGGTCCATCGCGGACCGCAGGATCACCGCGACGACTAACGTCTGAGGCGGGTACTCCTCACCCCATGAACAGCCCCGGCCCGGGACCTGACCCCTGGGCCGGGGCTATTTCCTATCGGACGCCGAAGCCGTACACCGTCTCCGACCGGTACACCTCGCCCGGCCGCAGCACGGTCGTGGGGAACTCCGGGCGGTTCGGCGAGTCGGGGAAGTGCTGGGTCTCCAGCGCGATCCCCTGACAGGGGGTGAACGGCTCGCCCAGATGGTCCGCGGTGTACACCTGGATCCCCGGCTCGGTCGTCGACACCGTCAGCACCCGCCCGCTCGCCGGATCGTGCAGCTCGGCCGCCTCCTGGGGCGCCGCCGTGACGCCCTTGTCCAGCACGAAGTTGTGGTCGTAGCCGGAGCCGGTCTTACGGGCCGTACGGAAGTCGAAGCGGGTGCCGGCCACCTCCGCCAGCTCCCCGGTCGGGATCAGGTCCGCGTCCACCGGGGTGTACCGCGCGGCGGCCAGCCGCAGTTCATGACCCCCGGCGTCGCCGCTGCCCGGGCCGCCCAGGTTGAAGTAGCTGTGGTTGGTCAGGTTCACCACGGTCGGCGCGTCCGTGACCGCCTCGTACGCGAACCGCAGCGCCCCCGACGCGTCCAGCGAGTACGTCGCCGAGACCTCCAGCCGCCCCGGGAAGCCCTCCTCGCCGTGCCGGGCGACCCGGCTCAGCCGCAGCCCGTGCTCGACCGGCTCCACCTCCCACACCCGCTTGTCGAAGCCGCGCGGACCGCCGTGCAGCGAATTGGGCGCGTTGTTGGGCTCCAGCGCGTACGTCAGCCCGTCCAGCGGGAAGCGGGCCTGTGCGATCCGGTTCGCGTACCGGCCGATCAGGGCGCCCAGGAAGGGCTCCGGGTGGGTGAGATAGCCGTCCAGGTCCGCGAACCCCAGCACCACGTCCGCCGTCCGCCCGTCCCGGTCCGGGACCTCCACGGACTGCACGATCCCGCCGTACGACAGCACCCGCACCCGGGTGCCCGCCCGCTCCAGGGTCCAGCGGTGTACCGGAGTGCCATCGGAAAGTGTTCCGAAGTGTTCGCTCATGGTCGAAACACTAAGTCACGTGACCGGTTCGATGACTTTTCCATAGGCGATCTCCGCGAGCCGCGCCTGGCCGTCCTTGCTCGGATGGAACCAGTCCCAGTGACTCAACTGATCCGTGCCGAACCGGAAGTCGTACACCGCGCCCCCGTCGAACCGGCACCGCGCGTCCTTCGCGCAGACCGCCTTCAGCACCGTGTTGTAGTCCTCCACCCGCCGCTGCACGGTGTCCCGCCGCGCGGTCGCCGCCGCGTCCACCGCGTCCGCGTCGCCCAGCATCGAAGGACACAGGCCGAGCTTCCAGATCTGCTTGCCCAGCGCGTTGGTCCGCCCCTGCGACCACAGCCGCTTGAGGTTCGGCACGCTCGCCACGTACACCTGCGCCTTCGGCAGCGACCGGCGCAGCGTCCGCAGCGCCTCCTCGAACTCCGCCCGGAAGTCCGCCACCGGCGTCATCGCCGCCGGCGACACCCGGCAGGCGTCGTTCGCCCCCGCCATCACCGTCACCAGCTGCGGCTTCTCCGCCGCCGCCTGGGTCATCTGATCCGCCAGATCCGCCATCCGGGCCCCGGTCACCGCGTAGTTCCAGCTGTGCGTGGCCGCCTTCGACGCGCCCAGCAGCCGTACCGCGAGACTGTTCACCTCGGCGCTCGCACCCGTCGCCCAGGACACCTCCGGACAGTCCTGCAGGACCGTACAGGCGTCGAAGCCACGGGTGATGGAGTCGCCCACCGCCGCCATCGACGCCGGGCTCGTGTCCCACAACGGCGCCCGGGACGCCTTCGCCTTCCGCGCCCCCGCGCCCGAGGTCCCCGAGCCGTCGCCCCCGCCCAGCGCGTCACAGCCGGCCAGGCCGAGGACGGCCGCGCAGGTCACGGCGAGCACCGCCCGCACCCGCCGGTTTCGCATCCGCATCCCCTGGTGATCCCCTCGCTCCTCGGACAGACGGCCCCACCCATGACAACGCACAGGAGTTCCCGCGCGCCCGGCACCCCGGGGACGGCGACAAGACAGGACCCACAAGATGGAACGCATCACACCCGTACAGGCGTCCTGCCGAGTGAAAGGCGGACGTTCACGGCACCGGGACCGACGGTACGTCACACTCCTTGCGCCGCCGCACGGTAGCCTCGCCATCAACGCGGCTGCCCCGACACCGCCGCCCTGCCCGCCTGCAAGATGTCCCGCTCTGCCCGGAGGTCCCGGTGACGACACGTGGAGTTCTGTACGTGCACTCCGCGCCGCGCGCGCTCTGCCCGCACGTCGAGTGGGCCATCGCCGGGGTGCTCGGCACGCGCGTCAACCTCGACTGGATCCGGCAGCCCGCCGCGCCCGGCACCTGGCGCTCGGAGTTCTCCTGGAAGGGCGAGGCCGGCACGGCCTCCAAGCTCGCCTCCGCGCTGCGCGGCTGGCACCTGCTCCGCTTCGAGGTGACCGCCGAACCCTGCGCCACCGCCGAGGGCGAGCGCTACAGCTGCACCCCCGACCTCGGCATCTTCCACGCCGTCACCGGCATCCACGGCGACATCCTCATCCCCGAGGACCGCCTGCGCGCGGCCCTGCTGCGCAGCCGGCGCGGCGAGACCGACCTCGAGGCCGAACTGTCCAAGCTGCTGGGCAAGCCCTGGGACGACGAACTCGAGCCGTTCAGATACGCCGGCGAGGGAGCCCCGGTGCGCTGGCTGCACCAGGTCGTCTGAGGCCGAGCCGAACACCTGAAGGGCCCCACCTCGAGAGGTGGGGCCCTTCAGCTCTGTGGAAACGTTTCTCAGACCGAACGGAACGCCAGCACCACGTTGTGCCCGCCGAAGCCGAACGAGTCGTTCAGCGCGGCGATACGGCCCTCCACGGGCAGCTTGCGGGCCTCGCCGCGCACGATGTCCGCGGCGGCCTCGGCCTCGGGGTCGAGGTTCTCGACGTTGATCGTCGGCGGCGCCACCCGGTGGTACAGGGCGAGCACGGTCGCGACGGTCTCGACACCGCCCGCGCCACCGAGCAGATGCCCGGTCATCGACTTGGTCGCCGAGACGGCCATGTGGTCGGCGTCGTCGCCGAAGACCTTGCGCAGCGCCTTCAGTTCGGCGATGTCACCGGCCGGCGTGGAGGTGGCGTGCGCGTTGACGTGCACGATCTCCGCCGGGTCCAGGTCGGTGCGCTCCAGCAGGTTCTGCAGCGCGTGCGAGATGCCGCGGCCCTCCGGCTCCGGCTGCACGATGTCGTGGGCGTCGGCGGAGATGCCCTGCCCGACGGCCTCGGCGTACACCCGGGCCCCGCGCTTCGCCGCGTGCTCCGCGGACTCCAGGACGATCACACCGGCGCCCTCGCCCATCACGAAGCCGTCGCGGGCCACGTCGTAGGGACGCGAGGCGCCCTGCGGGTCCTCGTTGTTCTTGGACATCGCCATCATGTTGCCGAACGCGGCGATGGGCAGCGGGTGGATCGCCGCCTCCGTACCACCGGCGACGACGACGTCGGCGCGGCCGGTACGGATCATCTCGATGGCGTAGCCGATGGCCTCGGCGCCCGACGCGCAGGCGGAGACCGGGGTGTGCACACCGGCGCGGGCGCCCACGAGCAGACCCACGTTGGCGGACGGGCTGTTCGGCATCAGCATCGGCACGGTGTGCGGGGAGACCCGGCGGACGCCCTTCTCCTTCAGCACGTCGTACTGGTCGAGGAGGGTGGTGACACCGCCGATGCCGGAGGCGATGACCGCGCCGAGCCGGTCCGGGTCGACCTTGCCGTCACTGCCGTCCTCACCGGCCTTGCCGGTGAAACCGGCGTCCTTCCACGCCTCCTGAGCCGCGATCAGCGCGAACTGCGCCGAGCGGTCCAGCTTGCGGGCCTGCGGACGCGGGATGACCTCGAGGGGCTCCACGGCGACCGGGGCCGCGATCCGGACGGCCTGGTCGGCCGCCCACTCCTGCTCCAGGACCTTGACACCGGACTTGCCGGCGACCAGGCCCTCCCAGGTAGAGGCTGCGTCGCCACCCAGCGGTGTGGTTGCGCCGATACCGGTGACGACCACGGTGCGATTGGTCGGGCTCACGGATTCTTTCTCCAACGTTACGAGGATTCAGCGGCGCCACCGCCGGGTGGCGGGGCAGTTCAGCCCAGGGGATCGGAAGATCAGCCCTGGTGCTTGAGGATGTAGTCGGTCGCGTCGCCGACCGTCTTGAGGTTCTTGACGTCCTCGTCCGGGATCTTGACGTCGAAGCGCTCTTCGGCGGCGACGACGACCTCGACCATGGACAGCGAGTCGACGTCCAGGTCGTCGGTGAAGGACTTGTCCAGCTGGACGTCCTCAACCGGGATGCCGGCGATCTCGTTCACGATGTCGGCGAGACCGGCGACGATCTCTTCCTGAGTGGCGGCCATGATGGCGCTCCTTCGTTGTGTTCCAGAGGGTGTGGCAGTGGTGCTTTCCGCGACCGGACCGCATGATCCGGCACGGAGTGCCTAGGGGAGGGTAACGACAGTCGCGGCGTAGACGAGACCCGCCCCGAATCCGATGACGAGCGCGGTGTCGCCGCTCTTCGCCTCACCGGTCGCCAGGAGCCGCTCCATCGCGAGCGGGATCGAGGCGGCCGAGGTGTTGCCGGTGGTGCGCACGTCACGGGCGACGGTGACGGACTCCGGCAGCTTGAGAGTCTTGACCATCGAGTCGATGATCCGCTCGTTGGCCTGGTGCGGGATGAAGACGTCCAGCTCGTCGGCGGTGATGCCGGCGGCGTCCAGCGCCTCCTTGGCGACCTTCGCCATCTCGAAGACGGCCCAGCGGAAGACCGCCTGGCCCTCCTGCGTGATCGCGGGGAACTTCTCGACGGTGCCGTCGCGGTAGTCCGTCCACGGCACGGTCTGCTTGATGGTCTCCGACTTGTCGCCCTCGGAGCCCCACACCGTCGGGCCGATCGCCGGCTCGGAGGAGGGACCGACGACGACCGCGCCGGCGCCGTCGCCGAACAGGAAGGCCGTGGCCCGGTCCTCCAGGTCGGTCAGATCGCTCAGCCGCTCCACACCGATGACCAGCACATACTCGGCGGAGCCCTCGACGACCAGACCCTTGGCGAGGGTCAGGCCGTAGCCGAAGCCCGCACAGCCGGCCGAGATGTCGAACGCGGCTGCCTTGTCGGTGCCGAGCTTGTCGGCGATCTCGGTCGCGACGGCCGGGGTCTGCTTGAAGTGCGAGACGGTGGAGACGACCACGGCGCCGATCTGCTGGGCGGTGATCCCGGCGTCGGCGATCGCCTTGCCGGACGCCTCGACCGACATGGCGGCGACGGTCTCCCCGTCGTTCGCCCAGTGACGGGTCTCGATGCCCGAGCGGGAGCGGATCCACTCGTCGGAGGAGTCGATCGTCTCCAGGATGACCTCGTTGGGCACGACCCGGGTGGGCCGGTAGCCGCCGACGCCGAGGATGCGCGCGTACGGATGGCCCTTGCTGGGCCTGATCTTCGCCATCAGGGCTCCTTGTCAGGCGGCGCCATGCTCGGAGAGGAGCTCACGAGCGGCGTCGAGGTCGTCGGGGGTCTTCAGCGCGAGCGTCTTGACGCCGGGCAGGGCGCGCTTGGCCAGGCCGACCAGCGTGCCGCCGGGGCAGACCTCGATGATCGCGGTCGCGCCGAGCTCCTTGAAGGTCTCCATGCACAGGTCCCAGCGGACCGGGTTGGCGACCTGACCGACCAGCCGCTCCAGCACCTCGGCGCCGGTCGGGACGGCCTTGCCGTCCTTGTTCGAGACGTACGTGACCGTCGGATCGGCCGGGGCCAGCTCCGCGGCGGCCTTGGCGAGGGTCTCGACGGCCGGGGCCATGTGGTGCGTGTGGAACGCGCCGGCGACCTTCAGCGGGACGACCTTGCGGACGCCCTCGGGCTTGTCCTCGTTCAGCGCGGCGAGCTGCTCCAGGGTGCCGGCCGCGACGATCTGGCCCGCGCCGTTGACGTTCGCCGGGGTCAGCCCGAGCTTCTCCAGATGCGGCACGGTCACCTCGGGGTCGCCGCCGAGCAGCGCCGACATCCCGGTCGCGGTGACCGCCGCGGCCTCGGCCATGGCCAGCCCGCGCCGGCGGACGAGGCTCAGGGCGGCGGTGTCGTCGAGGACACCCGCGAAGGCGGCCGCGGTGATCTCGCCGACGCTGTGACCGGCGACCGCGCCGGGCCGGACGGCACCAAGTGCCGTGGCGGAGACGATCCCGGCCGCCACCAGCAGCGGCTGGGCGATCGCGGTGTCACGGATCTCGTCCGCGTCGGCGTTCGTGCCGTAGTGCACCAGGTCGAGGTCGATGGCCGCCGACAGGGTACGCAGGCGGTCCTCGACACCGGGGAGGTCGAGCCAGGGGGTCAGGAAGCCGGGCGTCTGGGCGCCCTGGCCGGGAGCGACGAGTACGAGCACTCTCACACTCTCTCTTGTGGACGGCCGGTGCCGCCCGTGGGGACAGGGACGAAGAACGGCAGGGGGTTTTGTGGACCCCCGACAAAAGCCTACGTCTGGGGATCTCCGTCGACGAGGCGCCCCAGGATGAGCGCGATCCGCAGGGTGAATGCGGAGCGTACATCGGATGGCGACCAGCCGGTGACGTCAGTCACACGTCGAAGCCGGTAGCGCACGGTGTTGGGATGCACGAACAGCATCCGCGCCGCGCCCTCCAGACTGCTCGCCTGTTCCAGATAGACGGAGAGCGTCTCCAGCAGCGCCGAGCCGGCCTCCTCCAGCGGTCTGTAGATCTCCTCCACCAACTGCTCGCGCGCGCTCGGATCACCGGCGATCGCACGTTCCGGAAGCAGATCGTCCGCCAGGACCGGGCGTGGCGCGTCCTGCCACGCCGAACACGCCTTGAGTCCGGCGGCGGCGGCCTGCGCGGACCGGGTGGCCGCCAGCAGATCGGGGACGACGGGCCCGGCGACCACCGGACCGGCCGCGAACGGCCCGATCAGGGACTTGGCGACGGCCACCGGATTGTCGCTGCCGCCCGCGATGACGACCAGTCGCGAGCCGAGCACCCCGGTGAGCACCTGGAGCTTGGCGTGCCGGGAGGCCCGCCGGATCGCCTCCACGGTCAGCTCGGAGTCCCCGTCCGGGGCGGTGCCGAGCACGACGCACACATGCTCCGGCGCGTTCCAGCCGAGCGCGGCGGCCCGGCTCACGGCACCCTCGTCGGCCTCCCCGCTGAGCACCGCGTTGACGACGAGCGACTCCAGCCGCGCGTCCCAGGCACCGCGTGCCTCGGCGGCCTGGGCGTACACCTGGGCGGTGGCGAAGGCGATCTCCCGGGCGTAGACGAGCAGCGCCTCGCGCAGCACGCCCTCGTCGCCGGGGGCCGCGACCTCGTCGATCGCGGACTCCATGACCTCGATGGTGGTGCGCACCATCTCCACGGTCTGGCGCAGCGTGATCGCCCGGGTCAGTTCCCGGGGCGCGGTCCCGAACACATCGGTGGAGATCGCCTGCGGGGCGTCCGGGTGCCGGAACCACTCCGTGAAGGCGGCGATGCCGGCCTGGGCGACCAGCCCGATCCAGGAACGGTTCTCCGGGGGCATCGCCCGGTACCACGGCAGCGTCTCGTCCATCCGCGCGATGGCCTGCGCGGCGAGGCTGCCGGAGGACTTCACCAGCCGCTTCAGGGTCGCGGGATGCGGGTGGGCGGGGTGCGCTGCGGCGTCGGGGTGGGTGGTTTCGGGTTCAGGCACGTGCACAAGGTTGCCTTATCGGGAGGGTGGTGTGCGTGGCCGGGGCCTCGGGTGGGCCGGTGAAGGCGCCGTGGGTCTACCGTGGGGGCGTGATGGACGTACGCCGCGCCGACGAGCGCTACCCCGGAGGGGACCCGGCGGCCGGCATCGAGACCCGGCACGCCTTCTCCTTCGGGCCCCACTACGACCCGGACAACCTCCGCTTCGGCGCGCTGATCGCCTGCAACGAGGAGCGGCTCGCCCCCGGCGCCGGGTTCGACGAGCACCCCCACAGCCACACGGAGATCGTGACGTGGGTCGTGGAGGGGCAGCTGACCCACCGCGACTCGCAGGGCCATGAGACGACCGTCCGCCCCGGGGACGTCCAGCGCCTCAGCTCGGCGGCGGGCGTCCGGCACGTCGAACGCAACGACGGCACGGCCCCCCTCACCTTCGTGCAGATGTGGCTGGCCCCCCTGGACCCCGGCGGCGACCCGTCGTACGAGATCGTCCACGGCATCGCGGACTCCACCCCGTACGCCGTCCCGGACGCGGGCGCGATGCTCCACGTGCGGCGTCTGGTGCCGGGGGAGCGGACGGCGGTGCCGGACGCGCCCCGGGCGTACGTCCACGTGGTGCGCGGCACGGTCCGGATGGGCCCGCACGAGCTGGGCCCCGGGGACGCCGTGCGGGCCGCCGACGAGAAGGACCTGGAACTCCTCACCCTGACCGGCCCGGCCGAGGTGCTGGTCTGGGAGCTGTCGGTCTGAAACCGACAGGCGCTGGGCCGGACGCGACCTAGGAGTCGGAGGCTTCCTCGGCGTTGCGCCAGATCGTCAGGTCCAGCGAGACGTAGTCGCTCGGGTCGCTCTCGGCGGCGGTGCCCCGGAAGGTCACCAGCGCAATGTGCCCCGAGTCCGTGTGCACGCAGAGCTGGCTGCCCTTCGAGAGCTGCGAGAGGGAGACGGAGTCGGCGTAGCGGGTCTCCTCGCGGCAGGTCTTCAGCGACCCCTTCTGCGCGTTGTTCAGCAGGACGATCTTGTCACCGGCGCTGTGCAGTTCGTCGTCGTAGTAGTACAGGTCGCTCCCGTAGATCTCGACGTCGTCGTCCTGGGGCTTGGGCGGTGAGTCCGCGAACTGGATGTAGTAGCCGTCCGGGATGTTGATCGACTTGAAGCTCACCGGCTCGGGGTCGGGCAGCGGCTTCGCGGAGGCCGAGCTCGTGGTGTCCGATCCGCTGCCCGAGCTGCTGCTTGTCGAGCCGACCGCGTACAGCAGACCCGTGCAGCCGGCGAGGGGCAGCAGGACACCCGCGATGATGCCCAGCGCGCGCCGGGTGCCGGACGGGCGCGGCGGCGGCTGCCAGCCCGGACGCGGCTGGACGTAGGGACCCGCCTGGGGCGCGTGGTACGGGCCGTGCTGGGCGTACGGCGACGGGTGCGCGGGCGGCGCCATGGGGTGGCCGTAGGCCGGGGTGACCGGCTGCGGCGGGACCTGCGGGGGCGCCGGCGGCATGGTCACCGTCGGTGCCGCGTGCTGCTGCGGCTGGTCGACCTGGGTCAGCGGGGCCGTGGGGGCGGGCGGCGAGGCCAGTTCCGCCGATGCCGAGATCCGCTGGGTGATCTGGGCGCTGATCGCCTTCGGGAGCCAGGAGCCGGACTGGCGCAGCGGGGTCGGTGACGCGTCCTGGCAGAGCTGCACGAGGTCGGCGGGGGAGGGGCGGTCGGCCGGGTCCTTGGCCAGACAGCGGGCGACGAAGGCGAGTTCGGCGGGGAGGCCGGTGAGGTCGGGCTCCTCGTGGACGATCCGGTACAGCACGGCGTGCGAGGGTCCGTCCCCGTACGCGCCGGTGCCGCGCGCCGCGTAGGCGGCCACCTGGCCGAGCGCGAACACGTCGGACGCGGGGGCGACCTCCTTCCCGGCGGCCTGTTCCGGCGACATGAACGCCGGGGTGCCGAGGGAGACGCCGGTGCCGGTCAGGGCGGTGGCGTCGGCGGCCCGGGCGATGCCGAAGTCGATGACCCGGGGTCCGTCGGCGGCGAGCAGCACATTGGAGGGCTTGAGGTCGCGGTGGACGATGCCCGCGCCGTGGATCACCGACAGCGCCTCGGCCGTCCCGGCGAGCAGCAGCAGGAGCGACGGCACCGGCAGCGGGCCGTGCTCGGCGACGGCGGCGGCCAGCGAGGGGCCCGGCACATAGGCGGTGGCCAGCCAGGGCCGGTCGCCCTCCGTGTCGAAGTCGAGGACGGGGGCGGTGTGCAGGCCCTGCACCCGCTGGGCGGCTTGGACCTCCTGCCGGAAGCGGCGGCGGAACTCGGCGTCCTCGCTCAGCTCCGGCCGGATGGTCTTCAGGGCGATCGGATGCCCGCCCGGGGTGTACGACAGGTACACGGTGCCCATGCCGCCCGAGCCGAGCCGTGCCGCGAGCCGGTAACCCGCCACTTCCGCCGGGTCGCCGCTCTCCAACGGGCGGAACTGTCCGCCCGGTTGCACCCCGCCCATGGTTCTCCCCCGAGATCTGAGGCCTGTGTTGCGGCACGAGGGTATCCCGGGGTGATCAACGGCCCGCGGCTGCGGGGTAGTTCAGCGCCCGCCCGCCCGCACCTCGGCGAGCACCGAGTCCGTGAACGGCGGCCACGCCTCGACCGCCCAGGGCCCGAAGGCGCGGTCGGTCAGCGCGACCCCGGCCACCCCGGCGTCGGGGTCGATCCACAGGAACGTACCGGACTGGCCGAAGTGCCCGAAGGTGCGCGGGGAGGACGAACTCCCGGTCCAGTGCGGGGACTTGGTGTCGCGGATCTCGAAGCCGAGGCCCCAGTCGTTGGGGTTCTGGTGGCCGTAGCCCGGTAGGACGCCCTTCGTGCCCGGGTACTGGACGCTCATCGCCTCGGCGACCGTGCGCGGGTCCAGCAGCCGGGGCGCCTGCACCTCGGCCGCGAACCGGAGAAGGTCCTCGACGGTCGAGACGCCGTCCTTCGCCGGGGAGCCCTCCAGCGTGGTGGCCGTCATGCCCAGCGGCTCCAGCACCGCCTGCCGCAGATACTCCGCGAACGGGATGTCCGTGGCCTTCGCGAGGTGGTCGCCGAGCTGTTCGAACCCGGCGTTGGAGTACAGCCGCCGCTCCCCGGGCGCCGCCGTCACCCGGTGCTCGTCGAAGGCGAGCCCCGAGGTGTGCGCGAGGAGATGCCGGACCGTCGCCCCGGGCGGACCGGCCGGCTCGTCCAGCTCCACCGCCCCCTCCTCGTACGCGACGAGCACGGCGTACGCGGCGAGCGGCTTGGTGACCGAGGCCAGCGGGAAGCGCCGTCCGACGGGCCCGTGGGTGCCCAGGACCGTGCCGTCGGCCCGGACGACACCCGCGGCGGCGGAGGGAACCGGCCAGTTCTCGATCAACGCGAGGCTCTTCAGCGACATGCCGTCGAGCCTATGTCCCTCACCTGGTGACTTGCGAGGAGGCCCCGGCGTTCCCGCCCGGGGAGGAATCGCCTCCCGTGACAACGATGCGGAGCGCCACTGCGCTCCCGGCGGAGCCGACGGAAGGCGAACGTGTGTTTCCGTGTTCGCTGATGGGGGTGATCGCGGCGGGAGATGGGTGCAGGTGTGCGGATCTCGCTCGTATGGTCGTGTGAGTGCAGGGGGTGGGCGACGGGAACGAGAGCGGGGGTCTCGGCATGGGGGAAGCGGTGGGGCCCATCGGTGTGGGGCATGCCCGGTACACCTACCGGCTGCGAGTGTCGTCTGCCGCCCGCACTGCTCTGGCGGCGGAGTGGGACCGGTGCCGGTGGACGTGGAACGAGTGTGTCGCCAAGTCCAGGGCCGTGCACCGGCACAACCAGGCCACCGGGCAGAACGCCACGTGCGGCCCGGCACAGCTCGATCGGATGCTGACCGAGGCCCGCACTCGGACGCCGTGGCTGCGTGAGGGCTCGTCGGTTCCCCAGCAGCAGGTCATCCGTGACTTCGGATGGCCCGCCGGGCCGGGATGCCCCGGCACAAGAAGAAGCGCGAGACGCCGACGAGTCTCAACTACACCCAGCGCGGTTTCCGGCTGAGGCACGGCAGGCTGCATCTGGCGGGCGGCATCGTCCTGACGGTGGTGTGGTCGAGGGAACTTCCGGCCGAGCCGTCCTCGGTGCGCGTGTACCAGGACAGCCTCGGGCACTGGTACGCCAGCTTCGTCGTCCCCGCTCAGGCCGAACCCCTGCCGGAGACCGGCCGGGTACTCGGCGTCGACTGGGGCGTGAAGGAGACCGCGACCACCACGTCCGACGCTCACGATCTGCCGCACGCCGGGCACGGCAGCAAGGCTCAGGCGAAGCTGTGCCGGTACGACCGGATGATGGCCCGCCGCAGACCGAAGATGGGACAAGCCGGATCGAAGGGCTACCGCGCGGCGAAGAGGCTGCGGGCGAAGTCGTACAAGAAGGCCGCCCGGCAGCGAAAGGACACCGGCCGTAAGTGGGCCAAGAAAGTTGTCCGTGACCATGACGCCGTCGAGGACTTCAAGCCGAAGTTCCTGGCCAGGACCACCATGGCCCGTAAGGCCGCTGACGCCGCCATCGGCGCCACGAAGCAGGCCCTGATCGAGATGGGCCGCAAGCACGGGCGGGACATCCGCCTCGTCCACCCCGCGCACACGACGATGGACTGCGCGCACTGCGATGCGAGAGCCAAGCACGCACTGCCGCTGGGTGAGCGCACCTACACCTGCACCACATGCGGAACCGTGTCCCCACGAGACAAGAACTCCGCACGCGTGATGCTCGTCCGGGCTGGTCTCAACCCGGCTGGTGCCGACGGCGCAAGACCTCCTGGAGTTCCGCTCCAGGAGGCAGCCTGAGCCAGGAATCCCCTCCCCTTCAGGGAGGGAGGATTCAACTGACGCAGCCGCAGTACCTCGACGGCGTCCTCGGGCAGCGCCCGGCGCACAACGGTCATGGCTCCGCACGCTAACCGTCATGATCAGGCCGCGTCCCCCGAATTCTTACCGATTCCGCTTGCTTGGAGCCCACTCCAAGGTCATAGCGTGGAGGCCATGACGGTGTTGCAGACCACGCCCGTGACCACCGAACAAGCCCCGAGCCCCGCAGACGTCTGCTCCGCGCCACCACCGCGGCATCCCCGCCCCGACGGGCAGGACAGCTACACGATCAGCGAGGTCGTCGCGTTCACCGGCCTGACGGCCCACACCCTGCGCTGGTACGAGCGGATCGGGCTGATGTCCCACATCGACCGCTCGCACACCGGCCAGCGCCGCTACAGCAACCGTGACCTGGACTGGCTCGACCTCGTCGGCAAGCTGCGGCTGACCGGGATGCCGGTCGCCGACATGGTGCGGTACGCGGAGCTGGTGCGCGAGGGCGACAGCACGTACGGCGAGCGCTACGAGCTGCTGGAGGCGACGCGGCGGGACGTCACGGCCCGGATCGCCGAGCTCCAGGACACGCTCGCCGTGCTCGACCGCAAGATCATGTTCTATGCGGACGCCTCGCGCGTCCAGGCGTACGAAGGGGAGAGGACCACCCGATGACCGACAACAGGATCCCGACCGCGCGACTCGGTGAGAACGGCCCCGAGGTCGGTGTCCAGGGCCTCGGCTGCATGGGCATGAGCTTCGCGTACGGCCCCTCGGACGCGAACGAGTCCCGGGCCGCCCTGGAGCGCGCCCTGGAGCTGGGCGTCACCCTGTACGACACGGCGGACGCCTACGGCGCCGGGGAGAACGAGCGCTTCCTCTCCCCGTTCTTCAAGGCGCACCGCGACGAGGTCGTCATCGCCACCAAGTTCGCCCTGTCGATCCCGGCGGACGACCCCACCCGGCGGGTCGTCCGCAACGACGCCCCGTACATCCGCGAGGCCGTCGAGGCGAGCCTGAAGCGGCTGGACGTCGACGTCATCGACCTCTACTACATGCACCGGCGCGATGTGGACGTCCCGATCGAGGACACCGTCGGCGTGATGGCCGAGCTGGTCCGCGAGGGCAAGGTCAAGCAGCTCGGCCTGAGCGAGGTGACGGCCGCCGAGCTGCGCGCCGCGCACGCCGTGCACCCCATCGCCGCCCTGCAGTCGGAGTGGTCCCTGTTCAGCCGGGACATCGAGGCCCACGTGGTCCCGGCCGCCGCCGACCTCGGCGTGACCCTCGTCCCGTACTCCCCGCTCGGCCGCGGCTTCCTCACCGGCTCCTTCACCGACGCCGCCCAGGAGCTCACCGCCGACGACTACCGCCGTACGCAGCCCCGCTTCACCGGCGAGAACGCGGCGGCGAACAGCGCCCTGCTGGAGCCGGTCCGCGCGCTGGCCAAGGCCCACGACGCGACCCTGGGCCAGATAGCCCTGGCCTGGGTCCACCAGCAGACCGAGGTCCACGGCCTCCCGCTGGTCCCGATCCCGGGCACGCGCAAGGCGTCGAGGGTCGAGGAGAACACGGCCGCGGCGGCGATCCGGCTGACGGCGGAGGAGCTGGCGCTGCTGGACCCGATCGCGGCCCGGGTGGCGGGCGACCGTTACGCGGACATGCGGTTCTCCTCGGCCGGCCGCGAGTAGTCACAGCTCCGACAGCAGTTCCGCCTTCTTCGCGGAGAACTCGTCATCGGTCACCAGCCCGGCCCGATGCAGCTCTCCGAGATGCCTGATCCGGTCGGCGATGTCCGAGGGATCGCGTCGTGGGCCCGTGACCGAGGCCACGGGCCCACGGCTGCGTACGGCGGCCAGGACCGCCGCGGCGAACGGCAACGACTCGTGCACCGGCCCGTATCCCAGCCCGAACACCACGGTCCCCGGGTCCTGGTCGGCCTGCGCGGGCGCACCCTCGTGCCGCACCAGCCGGAGATGCCCCTCGAACACCTCCGGCGACCGCCACTCGACCCCGCTCAGCTCGGACACGGCGAAACTCTGGTCGCCGGCCTTCCACTTCGCCGACGACGCCCCCGTCCAGAACCACCGGAACCGCACGGTCCGGCCGTCGAAGGACGCCTTCCCGTCGTACGCCTTGAAGGACAGCGGCGCCTCCGGCGGCGGTACGAGGAACCGTTCCGCCGGTCCGGACTCCTCCCGCTCCCGCAGCCGGGACCGCAGCTCGTCGGCGTAGTACTCCGCGAGCACCTCCCGCTCGGCGGGCAGCACCAGCCGGTAGGGGTCGGAGCCGTCCTTGAGCTGGCCCGCCGCCGCCTCCATGAGCGGATCGGCCCCCGCCCGCGGCTCCGCGCGCAGCACGACGGTCCCGCGCCGGCCCGGGGTGAGCGTCACCCCGGACAGCGCGGTGAGCGGAATTCTTCGTTCACCCAGCGCCGACAGCAGCTTGGGTGTGCGCATCCCCCGTTCGTAGCGGATGAGGACGGAGTCGGACTCGAACTCCCAGGCGGCATGAAATCCGGCCAGTACGTCACCCATGCGGCTCATCGTATGCGGGACACGCATCTTCGTCCCCTCCTCGCGCACGCCGCAATTCCTGCGTCTCTACGCGCGTCCAGCCGTGGTCGTGTCGGACAAACCCTCCCGGCAGGCGCCGGAGTCGTCGGCGCAGTCCACCGAACGGTACGCGCCAGTGCCGATGTCGGCGAGGTTGCGCAGGCTGTCGGTGCCGGGCACGAAGTAGCCGCCGTGGCCCTCCGCGTCCTTCGAGGACACCACCCGTGCCCCGAACGCCCGGGCCATCGGATCCTCGCCGTGCCCGAGCCCGCCGACCTCCAGATGCGGTACGTCCCCCACCCAGTCGTCGGCGTCCCGCATGGCCCACACCAGGGCCTCGGTGCCCAGCTCGGCCGCCTTCTCCACCCGCATACCGGGGCTGCCGGCCACCGCGATGTCGCTCACCCGGTCCGGCAGCGTGTGCGCGGCGACCCCGCACAGCACCGAGCCGTAGCTGTGGCAGAACAGCGAGACCGGCGAGGTGCCCGGCAGGGCGCGCAGCAGGGCGTTCAGCCGCACGGCGCCGTTCTCGGCGCGCATCGCGGTCGCCGAGTCGATGCCGAGGCCGTCGGGGGAGGTGTAGTCGGCCCAGGCGATCACGGCCGTCCGGGTCGAGGGGCGCGCCTCGCGCTCGGCCGCGTACAGCGCCTCGGCCATGCCGACGGGCGCCGAGTACTTGCGGTTGGTGCGCTGGAAGGTGAGCAGATCGGTGTCGACGCCGGGGACGACGACGGAGACCCGCTCGGCGGTGTCCAGGTCGCCGAAGACCTCGGCGGCCCGGCCCGAGCCCTCCGGGTCGAAGGCGAGGATGTGCCGGCCGGCGGCGCGCATCGCCTCGTAGCGGTGCATGCGCCGCCCGGCCTCCTGCTGTCCGGCGGGCGTGAGCCGGCTGTCGTGCATCCGCTTGCGCTCGACGCGGGTCTGCTGGCGCAGGGCGATGCGGTTGGCGCGGTAGCGCAGCTCGACCGGGGCGCCGTTCATGTTGCCCACGGCGAGCGCGTAGTCGTGCGCGAGGCCGGTGCGCTGGGTGGCGGTGAGGGAGGCGAAGAAGTGGGCGAGCCTGCCCGGTGCCGTGTCGAGGTCCGGCAGTGCGCGGCCGTCGATCCGGCCGTGCTCCCAGGCCGAGCGCGAGGCCTTCAACGCGGTGGTCCCCTGGTGGTGGCGTACGGCGGTCCAGCCGGTGGTCGCCAGCATCACGAACACCACCGCCAGGGCGGGGAGAGCGCGCCAGAGGCTCAGTTGCGGGGAGGTGTCGAAGGAAGTCACTGGGAGGACACACTAGGAGAACGGGAGGGTCTCAGGTTAATAAAGTGGCGGGGATCACGTTTCGACCGGCGTGTCGATGGTCATAAACGCCTTCAGCCCTCAAGACCTTCGGGCCGCTCCTCGCGCCAGCTCCCGAGCAGAGCGGGTCCGACCTGGTCGAGGTAGCGGGACGTCAGCGCACGCATACCGGCCAGGCTGAACTCGCCCTCCTCCCGCGCCACCCACTGCCGCTCCGTCACCCGCATCACGCCACTGAACACCGCCACCGCGAGCCGCGGCCGCGGATCGGCGTCCACGTCCAGGCCCTCCCGCTCGGCGATCACGCCCGCGAGGGTCTCCTCGACCTCGGTCGACCGCCGAAGATACGCGGCGAGCAGCACCGGCGTCGACTCGATCACCCGGTACATCCGCAGATGCAGCTCCACGGGTACGACGCTCTCCACGACCTCGTTGATCGAGGACCAGCCGTCCAGCACGGCCTGGCGCAGCGCCTCCATCGGCGGCTCGTGCGCCGGACGCTCCCGCACCGCCTGCACGAACCGCTCCACGGTCAGCTCCACCACCCCCAGCGCGGCCTCCTCCTTGCCGGCGAAGTAGCGGAAGAAGGTGCGCTGGGAGACGTCGACGGCCTCGGCGATCGCGTCGACGGTGGTGTGCTCGTAGCCCCGCGACACGAACAGCTCCACCGCGGCCCGCAGCAGGGCGTCCCGGGTGCGCCGCTTCTTGCGCTCGCGCAAGGTCTGTTCGCGCAGTGTTCGCATAGGTGTCAGTTACTGACTTGTGAACTCGTTTGTCAATTGTCAGTGGCTGTCCTTAGCCTCGAACGCATGACTAGTCAGACCACCATCGACACGACGGGGCCGGGGGACAAGGCGTCAGCAGCCCCGTCGGATCCGCCGCCGGCCCCGGGGCTGCGCGGCCACCCGTGGTTCACCCTCATCACCGTCGCCGTCGGGGTCATGATGGTGGCCCTCGACGGCACCATCGTGGCCATCGCCAACCCGGCCATCCAGAAGGACCTGGGCGCCACCTTCGCCCAGGTGCAGTGGATCACCAACGGCTACTTCCTGGCCCTCGCGGTCTCCCTGATCACCGCGGGCAAGCTCGGTGACCGCTTCGGCCACCGGCAGACCTTCCTGATAGGCGTCGTCGGCTTCGCCGCCGCCTCCGGCGCGATCGGCCTGTCCGACAGCATCGCGCTCGTCGTCACCTTCCGGGTCCTGCAGGGCCTCTTCGGCGCGCTGCTGATGCCGGCCGCGCTCGGTCTGCTGCGGGCGACCTTCCCGGCCGAGAAGCTCAACATGGCCATCGGCATCTGGGGCATGGTCATCGGCGCCTCCACCGCGGGCGGCCCGATCCTCGGCGGTGTCCTCGTCGAGCACGTCAGCTGGCAGTCGGTGTTCTTCATCAACGTGCCGGTCGGCCTGGTCGCCCTCGTCCTGGGCGTGCTGATCCTGCTCGACCACCGCGCGGAAAACGCGCCGCGCTCCTTCGACCTGCTCGGCATCGCGCTGCTGTCGGCCGCGATGTTCTGCCTGGTCTGGGCCCTGATCAAGGCCCCGACCTGGGGCTGGGGCGACGGCAAGACCTGGGCGTTCGTCATCGGGTCCGCGGCCCTCTTCGCCGCCTTCGCCTTCTGGGAGACGAAGGTCAAGGAGCCGCTGATCCCGCTGGCGCTGTTCCGTTCCGTACCGCTGTCGGCGGGCGTGGTCCTGATGGTCCTGATGGCCATCGCCTTCATGGGCGGCCTGTTCTTCGTGACGTTCTACCTGCAGAACGTGCACGGGATGAAGCCCATCGACGCCGGTATGCACCTCCTCCCCCTCACCGGCATGATGATCGTCGGCTCCCCGCTCGCGGGCGCGCTGATCACCAAGCTGGGCCCGCGCATCCCGCTGGCCGGCGGCATGGCGGCCACCGCGATCGCCATGTACGGCATGTCCACGCTGGACACGGACACCGGCAGCGCGGTCATGTCCCTCTGGTTCGCCCTGCTGGGCCTCGGCCTCGCCCCGGTCATGGTCGGCGCCACCGAGGTCATCGTCGGCAACGCGCCCATGGAGCTGTCCGGCGTGGCGGGCGGCCTCCAGCAGGCGGCCATGCAGATCGGCGGCAGCCTCGGCACCGCCGTGCTGGGCGCCGTGATGGCCTCCAAGGTGGACGGCGACCTGCCGGGCAACTGGACCGCGGCGGGCCTGCCCGAGCTCACCCCCGCCCAGCTGGACCAGGCCTCCGAGGCGGTCCAGGTCGGGGTGGCGCCGGTGACGCCCGAGACGCCGGCCGAGGTCGCCGCGAAGATCACCGACGTCGCGCACGACACCTTCATCTCCGGCATGAGCCTCGCGTCCCTGGTCGCGGCCGGGGTCGCGGTCGTCGCCGTGTTCGTCGCGCTGCTCACCAAGCGCGGCGAGAACGCGGAGGCGGGCGCCGGGGTCGGCCACATCTGAGGCCCGTACGGAAGACCGCGCACCGGCGGCGAAGCTGACGCGACGTCAAGGAAATTCCCCTATCAGGGTGACAACGCTAAAGGTCCCTCGCCTCCGGTGCGCGCCACAGGTCACAGTTAGTCAAGCCCTCCGGATGGCAGGGCGGACAGGGCTGCGACGCGCTGCCGGAGGGGGACGGCGCGCCGCAGCCCCGGCCCGTGTCCGGCGGGCATGAATCGCGAGCGGTGGGTACCCGACCATCGGAACATCCCCGGAGAACAGGGAGTTGACGATGGCCGGCTCTGGACACGGCACGCGCAGGTACCCCCGCTCAGCCGGCCGCACCAGGTCAGGGGCCGGGCCGGATCGCGCGACGCTCGGTATCGTCGGCCTCGTCTGCGCGGTCGCCGGTTTCTTCGCCCTGGGCATCGTCCTGGGCCCCGCGGCGATCGTCTGCGGCTGGCTGGCCATGGGCCGTACCTGGTCGGGTTCCCGGCCGGTGCCGGCCCTGGTCGCCGTCGTGCTGGGCGCCATCGACACCCTGCTGGCGGTCATCTGGCTGGCGGGTGCGGCGACACCGGGGACCGGGTTGCTGTGAGGGGCTCGTGCTCCTGAGCCCCGTGCCGGAGTTCCGCGACCTCCTCGCGCAGCGCCCGCACCTCCTCGGTCAACGCGAGGATCGCCGCCGTCTGGGCCCGCTCCTCCACGTCGTCCTTCTCGAAGCGCTCGATGAACCAGGCGGCGATGTTGGCGGTCACCACACCCAGCAACGCGATACCGGACAGCATCAGCCCGACCGCGATGATCCGGCCCATCCCGGTGGTCGGCGCGTGGTCGCCGTACCCCACGGTGGTCATCGTGGTGAACGACCACCACAGGGCGTCACCCAGCGTGCGGATGTTCCCGTCCGGTGAGTCCCGCTCCACCGACAGCACGGCGAGCGACCCGAACATCAGCAGCCCGACGACCACCCCCGCGACATACGTCGTCACCTGGATCTGCGTGGCCATCCGCGCCCGCCGCCCCAGCAGCAGAAGCGTGGAGACGAGCCGCAGCAGCCGGAGCTCCGCGACGAGCGGGAGCACCACCGCGCACAGGTCCAGCCAGTGGGTACGGACGAACGTCCGCCGGTCGGACGCCAGCGCCAGCCGCACCAGGTAGTCCGTGGCGAACGCCCCCCACACGACCCACTCGACCACCGTGCACGCGGCCGTCACCGTATGCCCGGCCGACGTGTCCACGATAGGTACCGCGTAGGCGACCGCGAACACCAGGGCGAGGGCCAGCAGTGGCCGTTGGCTCAGCTCTTCCCAACGCTCCTGCGCCGTACGTGCGTGCATGGAGGCATCGTAAAGAACGCGTAAGGGGTGGTGGAGCCATCGGCCCCACCACCCCTTCGTGCGCTATGCGCTACGCGTCGCCTCCGGCAGCCCCCGGGTCCGCCGCCGCCACGTCGAGCAGCTGGTACCGGTCGATCGCCTGCTTCAGCACCGACCGGTCGAGCTTGCCCTCCCGGGCCAGCTCGGTCAGCACGCCCACGACCACGGACTGCGCGTCGATGTGGAAGAAGCGCCGCGCCGCCCCACGGGTGTCGGCGAAGCCGAAGCCGTCCGCGCCCAGCGACTGGTACGTGCCCGGCACCCAGCGGGCGATCTGGTCCGGCACCGCCCGCATCCAGTCGGAGACGGCCACGAACGGCCCCTCGGCCCCGGACAGCTTGCGCGTCACGTACGGGACCCGCTGCTCCTCCTCCGGGTGGAGCAGGTTGTGCCGCTCGACCTCGACGGCCTCGCGCCGCAGCTCGTTCCAGGAGGTCGCCGACCAGACGTCCGCCTTGACGTTCCACTCCTCGGCGAGGATCTTCTGCGCCTCGACGGCCCACGGCACGGCCACACCCGAGGCGATGATCTGCGCCGGGACGGAGCCCGCCGTGCCCTCGCCGATGCGGTGGATGCCCTTGAGGATGCCCTCGACGTCCACGTTCGCCGGCTCGGCCGGGTGCTGGATCGGCTCGTTGTAGACGGTGAGGTAGTAGAAGACGTCCTCGCCGTGCGGATGCTCCGCCGAGCTGCCGTACATCCTGCGCAGCCCGTCCTGCACGATGTGCGCGATCTCGTACGAGTACGCCGGGTCGTACGCCACACAGCCCGGGTTCGTCGACGCGAGCAGCTGGGAGTGGCCGTCCGCGTGCTGCAGGCCCTCACCGGTCAGGGTGGTGCGGCCGGCGGTCGCGCCCAGCACGAAACCGCGCGCCAGCTGGTCCGACATCTGCCAGAACTGGTCGCCGGTGCGCTGGAAACCGAACATCGAGTAGAAGACGTACACCGGGATCAGCGGCTCGCCGTGCGTGGCGTACGACGAGCCCGCCGCGATCAGCGAGGCCGTGCAGCCCGCCTCCGAGATGCCGTCGTGCAGCATCTGGCCGGTCGGCGACTCCTTGTACGCGAGCAGCAGATCGCGGTCGACGGACTCGTACTGCTGGCCGAGCGGGTTGTAGATCTTCGCGCTCGGGAAGAACGAGTCCATGCCGAAGGTGCGGTACTCGTCCGGCGCGATCAGCACGAACCGCTTGCCGAGCTCCTTGTCCCGCATGAGGTCCTTGAGCAGCCGGACGAACGCCATGGTTGTCGCGATCGACTGCTGGCCGGAGCCCTTCTTCACACTCGCGTACGTCTTGTCCTCGGGCAGCGCGAGCGGCTTGGAGCGCACGACACGGGTCGGGACGTACCCGCCCAGCGACTTGCGCCGGTCGTGCATGTACTGGATCTCCTCCGAGTTCCGCCCCGGGTGGTAGTACGGCGGCGCGCCGGACTCCAGCTCCTGGTCGGAGATCGGCAGATGCAGCCGGTCGCGGAAGCCCTTGAGGTCGGCCACCGTCAGCTTCTTCATCTGGTGCGTGGCGTTGCGGCCCTCGAAGTTCGGACCCAGCGTCCAGCCCTTGATGGTCTTCGCCAGGATCACCGTCGGCTGACCGCTGTGCTCCACGGCCGCCTTGAACGCCGCGTAGATCTTCTTGTGGTCGTGGCCGCCGCGCCCCAGGTGCAGGATCTGGTCGTCGGTCATGCCCTGGACCATCGCCCGCAGCCGCTGGTCGTCGCCGAAGAAGTGGTCGCGGATGTACGAGCCGGACTCGGTGGCGTACGTCTGGAACTGGCCGTCCGGGGTCGTGTTCATCTTGTTGACGAGGATGCCGTCCCGGTCCTGCGCGAGCAGCGGGTCCCAGGTGCGGTCCCAGATCAGCTTGATCACGTTCCAGCCGGCGCCCCGGAAGACCGACTCCAACTCCTGGATCACCTTGCCGTTGCCGCGCACCGGGCCGTCGAGCCGCTGGAGGTTGCAGTTGACGACGAAGGTCAGGTTGTCCAGGCCCTCACGGGCGGCCAGGGACAGCTGGCCGAGCGACTCCGGCTCGTCCATCTCGCCGTCGCCGAGGAACGCCCACACCCGCGACTTCGAGGTGTCGGCGATCCCGCGCGCGTGGAGGTAGCGGTTCATCCGCGCCTGGTAGATCGCGCCGATCGGGCCGAGGCCCATGGACACGGTCGGGAACTCCCAGAAGTCCGGCATCAGCCGCGGGTGCGGATACGAGGACAGCCCGTACGGCGCCTTCGACTTCTCCTGGCGGAACGCGTCCAGGTTCTGCTCGCTCAGCCGGTCCAGCAGGAACGCGCGGGCGTAGATGCCGGGGGAGGCGTGGCCCTGGAAGAAGACCTGGTCGCCGCCGTCGCCCTCGTCCTTGCCGCGGAAGAAGTGGTTGAAGCCGACGTCGTAGAGGGACGCGGAGGACGCGAAGGTGGCGATGTGACCGCCGACGCCGATGCCGGGCCGCTGGGCCCTGGACACCATCACCGCCGCGTTCCAGCGGGTCGCGTTGAGGATCCTGCGCTCGATCTCCTCGTTGCCCGGGAAGAACGGCTCGGCCCTGGTGGGGATCGTGTTGACGTAGTCCGAGCTGCGCATCTCCGGCACGGCCACGCGCTTCTCGCGGGCGCGCTCGATCAGCCGCAGCATGAGGTAGCGGGCCCGCTCCCGGCCGCGCTCGTCGATCGCGGCGTCGAGGGAGTCGAGCCACTCCTGGGTTTCCTCGGGATCGAAGTCAGGAACCTGACTCGGAAGGCCGCCAATGATGATCGGGTTGCGATCGGATCCGGAAGCCACGCTGTTCCTTACTCTCGCTGTTCTCCAGTGTCTGCACCGCCCCCCATCGTGTACCTCGGAAGCCCAAACGTCATCTCTACCCCGAGGTAACCGGTGTCTGTTCGAGTCTCGTATTCTTGGATGGTTCTCAAATACGCAAACGGGGCAGATAGGTGTGGTGTACGTCACCATCCGTCCCGATCTTGTGCCTGGAGTTGCGTCGACACGGCCAGGATCGTCACCGTTTCGGCGGTCTGAACCGCCGGGTACTTGCGCGATCCGCCCCGTCCGTGTGGACTACGGCCAAGCTTCGCGCACGCGCGGGGCTGAGTTATTCCCAAGACATGATCAGGAGGCAACCCGTGAGCGCGACCGCGGACCACGCGGAGGAGCGGACTAGCCCTGCCGTCAGGCTGGGTTTCCAGCCCGAGCAGGTGGTCCAGGAGATCGGCTACGACGACGACGTCGACCAGGAGCTCCGCGAGTCCATCGAAGAAACCATCGGCAGCGAGCTGATGGATGAGGACTACGACGACGTGGCCGACGCCGTGGTGCTGTGGTTCCGCGACGAGGACGGCGACCTGACCGATGCGCTGGTGGACGCCACCACGTACATCGAAGAAGGCGGCTCGATCCTCCTCCTCACGCCGAAGACCGGCCGTGACGGCTATGTGGAGCCGAGCGACATCTCGGAAGCCGCGACGACGGCGGGCCTGTCCGCCTCCAAGAGCGTCAGCGTGGGCAAGGACTGGAGCGGCAGCCGGCTGGTGACGCCCAAGGCCGCGAAGTCCAAGAAGTAGACCGTCCCCGGACGGGTCGAGTCGTCGTGCTCGGCCCGTCCGTCGGCTTCGGGCGGCGGCTGCGTAGGGTGTTCCCACCCAGACAGCCCCACCCGAAGGGACATCCACGCGATGGCGATCCAGGTCGGCGACAAGGCCCCCGACTTCGAGCTCAAGGACAACCACGGCGCCACCGTGAAGCTCTCCGACTTCCGCGGAGAGAAGAACGTCGTCCTGCTCTTCTACCCGTTCGCCTTCACCGGCGTGTGCACCGGCGAGCTGTGCGAGGTGCGCGACAACCTGCCGAAGTTCGCCGACCGCGACACGCAGGTGCTCGCCGTCTCCAACGACTCCATCCACACCCTGCGCGTCTTCGCCGAGCAGGAGGGCCTGGAGTACCCGCTGCTCAGCGACTTCTGGCCGCACGGCGAGGTCTCCCGCGCCTACGGCGTCTTCGCCGAGGACAAGGGCTGCGCGGTGCGCGGCACCTTCGTCATCGACAAGGAGGGCGTGGTCCGCTGGACCGTCGTCAACGCGCTGCCGGACGCCCGTGACCTCGGTGAGTACGTCAAGGCGCTCGACACGCTCTGAGCCCCTACGGCCCCCGCCGTCGCCGACACCTGTGATTCATCGGCTCCAGCGCCTGCGTGGGTCGGGAACCCGTCACTAGGATCGACTCGTTGATCCGATAGATCCGTTATCCACGCACGACGGGGCACCCCGCCCCTGGACACCAATGGAGGACTCGTGGGAGTCAGCCTCAGCAAGGGCGGCAACGTATCGCTGACCAAGGAGGCCCCTGGCCTGACCGCGGTCATCGTCGGTCTGGGGTGGGACGTCCGCACCACGACCGGCACCGACTTCGACCTGGACGCGAGCGCGCTGCTGCTGAACAACGCAGGCAAGGTCGGCAGCGACGCCAACTTCGTGTTCTTCAACAACCTCAAGAGCCCCGACGGCTCCGTCGAGCACACCGGTGACAACACCACCGGTGAGGGCGAGGGCGACGACGAGGCGATCAAGGTCAACCTGGCGACGGTCCCGGCCGACGTCGAGAAGATCGTCTTCCCGGTGTCGATCTACGACGCCGAGAACCGCCAGCAGTCCTTCGGCCAGGTGCGCAACGCGTTCATCCGCGTGGTGAACCAGGCCGGCGGCGCCGAGATCGCCCGCTACGACCTGAGCGAGGACGCCTCGACGGAGACCGCCATGGTCTTCGGCGAGCTGTACCGCCATGGCGCGGAGTGGAAGTTCCGGGCCATCGGCCAGGGCTACGCCTCCGGCCTGCGCGGCATCGCCCAGGACTTCGGCGTCAACGTCTGAGTCGTAGGGCGCGAAGGATTCACCCTCCCCCACTCTCGGCTTCGCTCGAGCGGGGGGACCCCCATCCGGCGCCGCACCGTTTAGGGGCGGCGCCGGACGCGCAGGACAACCGAAGAAGCTCCACGTGGCAGCACCAGGGGAGGACCAGCAATATGGGCGTCACGCTCGCCAAAGGGGGCAACGTCTCCCTGTCCAAGGTCGCGCCGAACCTCACACAGGTGATGGTCGGGCTCGGCTGGGACGCGCGCTCCACCACCGGAGCCGCCTTCGACCTCGACGCCAGCGCGCTGCTGTGCGCCGGCGGCCGGGTGCTCGGGGACGAGTGGTTCGTCTTCTACAACCAGCTCAAGAGCCCCGACGGCTCGGTCGAGCACACCGGCGACAACCTCACCGGTGAGGGCGAGGGCGACGACGAGTCGATCCTGGTGGACCTCCCGAAGGTGCCCGCCCACTGCGACAAGATCGTCTTCCCGGTCTCCATCCACATGGCCGACGAGCGCGGCCAGACCTTCGGCCAGGTGTCCAACGCGTTCATCCGCGTCGTCAACCAGGCCGACGGCCAGGAGCTCGCGCGCTACGACCTGAGCGAGGACGCGTCCACCGAGACCGCGATGATCTTCGGCGAGCTCTACCGGTACGGGGGCGAGTGGAAGTTCCGGGCGGTCGGTCAGGGGTACGCGTCAGGGCTTCGGGGCATCGCCCTGGACTTCGGGGTGAACGTCTCCTAGCGCTTTATGAGCAAAAGCCGGTCCCCCGTGGCCTGCGAAGGGGGCGGGACTAGACTTCGGCTTCAAAGTTTCGTAAAGCCGAGTACGGCGCGGGGGAGACCCGTACACACAGGGATTGGGTAGCCAGTGCTTCTGAAAACCTTCGGCTGGTCGTTCGCGGTCACCGCGCTCGGCCTGGCCGCTGCGGTCTTCTACGGGGGGTGGGAGGCCTTCGGCATCGTGGCGATCCTCTCCGTCCTCGAGATCTCGTTGTCGTTCGACAACGCGGTGGTCAACGCCGGAATCCTGAAGAAGATGAACGCCTTCTGGCAGAAGATCTTCCTCACCGTCGGCGTCCTCATCGCGGTCTTCGGCATGCGACTGGTCTTCCCCGTCGTGATCGTCGCGATCAGCGCCAAGATGGGCCCCATAGAGGCCGTCGACCTCGCGCTCAACAACAAGGACCGCTACCAGGAGCTCGTCACCGACGCGCACCCGTCGATCGCCGCCTTCGGTGGCATGTTCCTGCTGATGATCTTCCTCGACTTCATCTTCGAGGACCGGGACATCCAGTGGCTGCGCTGGATCGAGCGCCCGCTCGCCAAGCTCGGCAAGGTCGACATGCTGTCGGTCTGCATCGCCCTGATCGTCCTGCTGATCACCTCCTTCACCTTCGCCACCCACGCCCACCAGCACGGCGGCGGACATGTCGACAAGGCCCAGACCGTCCTGATCTCCGGCATCGCCGGTCTGATCACCTACATGGTCGTCGGCGGCCTCTCCGGCTACTTCGAGGACAAACTCGAGGAAGAGGAGGAACGCGAGCACGAGGCGGAGGAGGAGGCCGCGCGGACCGGGAAGCCGAAATCCGCCGTGCTGCTGGCCGGCCAGGCCGCGTTCTTCATGTTCCTGTACCTGGAAGTGCTGGACGCCTCCTTCTCCTTCGACGGCGTGATCGGCGCGTTCGCCATCACCAACGACATCGTCCTCATGGCCCTGGGCCTCGGCATCGGCGCGATGTACGTCCGTTCGCTCACGGTCTACCTGGTGCGCCAGGGCACCCTGGACGACTACGTCTACCTGGAGCACGGCGCCCACTACGCGATCGGCGCCCTCGCCGTGATCCTGATGGTCACCATCCAGTACGAGATCAACGAGGTCATCACCGGTCTCGTCGGCGTCGTCCTGATCGCCTGGTCGTTCTGGTCCTCCGTCCGCCGCAACCGTGCGCTGGCGGTCGCCGAGGGAAAAGATGAGGGCTCGGACGAGAAGACCGAGGTCTCGTCCGGGGTGTAGACACTCCGTGGACACCTGAGGCGGGGCCCGGCCGTGTGAACCGGGTTGCGCCGAGGAACGCTCTTTGCGGGGCGGTCGGTGAGGACGCTGTCCTCCACGGCCGCCCCGCCGGTATGTCGTGCGAGACACGTCGTCGAGAAACGTGGGGGCGGGAATGGGCATCTTCGACGGGCTTCTGGGCAGCCGTACGGCCGAGTTCGACTCGGGCAGCGCGGCGACCAACGCGATCGAACTGACCAAACGGCATCACTATGTCTCCCTGACCAAACAGGGCGCGGCCACGGGGAACCTGCGGGTCAACCTGACCTGGCGGATGCGGACCTCGGACATCGGCGGGCCCCAGCGGGAGAGTCTGCTGCGGCACCCCTTCAAGGCGCTCAAACCGCCGGAGGTCATCGGGCACAGCCAGAGCATGGTCAACGTCGACCTCGACCTGGGCTGCCTGTACGAGCTGGCCGACGGCACGAAAGGGGTCGTACAGCCGCTGGGCGGGCTGCTGGGGGACGTCAACGCGCCGCCGTACGTGAAGCTCAGCGGGGACGACCGGTTCGGGTCGGCGTCGGGGGAGACGATGTACGTCAACCTCGACCACCGCGACGACATCAAGCGGCTGCTGGTGTTCGTGTACATCTACGACCAGACGCCGGCGTTCGACCGGACGCACGCGATGGTGACGTTGTATCCCAGCAACGGGCCGCGCATCGAGATAGGTCTCGACGAGCGGCATCCGCAGGCCCGGTCGTGTGCGGTGGTGATGATCGAGAACGTGAAGGGGGAGTTGGTGGTGCGGCGGGAGGTGCGGTTCGTGTACGGGTTCCAGGCGGAGCTTGACCGGTTGTACGGGTGGGGGTTGCAGTGGGGGCGGGGTTACAAGACCAAGGTGGAGAAGTAGCCCCACTCTGAGTGCCGGGTCACGTGCGCGGGCGGGTGCGGCGCCGTTGTGGCTGGTCGCGCAGTTCCCCGCGCCCCTGGGTTTCTCCAGTCACCGGCCGATGAACTGTGGCCCTTGCGGTGGCAGCTGGAAGGAGCCGTCCGGGTAGGCGTAGCCGTGGGTCGGGAGGTTGTTCGGGTAGCCGTACGCCGGCTGGTGCGGGACCTGGGACGTGGGCTGCTCCGGCGGGAGGGGCTGGGAGAGGCTCGGGGTGGGCGGGAGCGGGGCCGGGTCCGCGGTGCCGGCGGCCGCCTCCTCCGCCTCGTCCACCGAGATGCCGAAGTCCGTCGCCAGGCCCTTGAGGCCGTTGGAATAGCCCTCGCCCAGGGCGCGGAACTTCCAGCCCTCGCCGCGGCGGTACAGCTCGCCGCAGATCAGCGCGGTCTCCTCGCCCGTCTCCGGGCGGATGTCGAACGTGGCGATCGGGTCACCGTCGGTCGTCGCGTCGTACAGCAGGATGCTGAGCGAGCGTACGGTGTCGAAGGCGACGCCGTCCGCCGAGGCGACCAGGAGAATCTGACTGACACCGGGCTCGACACCGGCCAGATCTGTCTGGATGGTGTCGGTGAGGCCCTCGGCGCCCCGCTTCTTGCCGAGCCGCCAGACCTTCCCGGAAGGGTGCCGGGGCTGGTTGTAGAAGACGAAGTCCTCGTCGGAGCGCACGCGGCCGTCGGGGCCGAGGAGCAGCGCGGAGGCATCGACGTCCGGGACCCCTTGCCCGGGCGTCCAGCGCAGTACAGCGCGTACCGTGGTTGCCTTGAGCGGGACGTTGGACCCCTTCAGCATCGCGTGCGTCATGCGGTCATCCTGCCCTCTCGGTCCTGATCACGACAACGTGGGGTACACGGACACACAGGGGAACCCACACGGGCGAGTTACCTGAAATTCATGCCCGCAGGGAACCCCTGACATGGACTTCTACGTACTATTACCGGCCACCTCAGGTGGAATCCACAGCCTGACCTTGTAACACGGGGGAGTTTTATGCGTCATTTCGGGCACCTCGCCCCCGAGGCGCGGCAGCGCCTCTTCCACCGGGAGCCCTGCGTCTTCGACGCCGACTCCCCGGCCAGGCTGCTCTCCGCGGCCCTGGGCGCCACGCTCTACAGCCCGGCCACCCGGCCCCGGCTCGCCGACGACATCGTCAAGCAGACCGGGCGCGGCGTGGTCTCGATGGTGCTGTGCCTGGAGGACTCCATCGGCGACGAGGACGTCCCGGCGGGCGAGGAGAACCTCGTCCGCCAGTTCGCCGACCTCGCGGGCCGCGCCGACCTGGACCGGCCGCTGCTGTTCATCCGGGTGCGCACGCCCGAGCAGATCCCCGACCTGGTCCGCCGCCTCGGCCCGCACACGAGCCTGCTGAGCGGGTTCGTGTTCCCGAAGTTCACCGAGGAGCGCGGCATCCCCTTCCTGGAGGCCCTCGCCGCCGCCGAGCACGCGAGCGGCCGCCGGCTGTTCGGCATGCCCGTCCTGGAGACCCCCGAGCTGATGTACCGGGAGTCCCGGGTGGACGCCCTCGAGGGCATCGCCCGCGCGGTCGACAAGTACCGGGGCCGGGTGCTGGCGCTCCGCCTCGGGGTGACCGACTTCTGCTCCGCGTACGGCCTGCGCCGGGCGCCCGACATGACCGCCTACGACGTCCAGATCGTCGCCTCCGTGATCGCCGACGTGGTGAACATGCTGGGCCGCGCCGACGGCACCGGGTTCACGGTGACCGGGCCGGTGTGGGAGTACTTCCGGGTCCCGGAGCGCATGTTCAAGCCGATGCTGCGGCACAGCCCCTTCCTGGAGGGGCAGGCCGTGGAGCTGCGCGAGAGACTGATCGAGCACGCCATGGACGGGCTGCTGCGCGAGATCTCCCTCGACCAGGCCAACGGCCTGCTCGGCAAGACCTGCATCCACCCCTCCCATGTGCCGGCCGTGCACGCGCTGTCCGTCGTCAGTCACGAGGAGTACAGCGACGCGGCGGACATCCTGCGGCCGGAACGCGGCGGTGGGGGTGTGCTCAGGTCCCAGTACACGAACAAGATGAACGAGGTGAAGCCGCACCGCGCCTGGGCCGAGCGCACCATGCTCCGGGCCGAGGTCTTCGGTGTGGCCAACGAGGACGTCAGCTTCGTCGACCTGCTCGCCGCCGGCATCCCCGGCTGAAAACCACCTCACTCTCTAGGGACGCATGAACAACGCAGTGAACAACGGGGTCTGGTCCGGGACCTGGGTCGCCGAGCGGCTCGGTGTCGAACTCGTGGGCGACGCCACGCTGAGGGACCTGCTGGGGCTGGCCCTGCGCCGCAACCCCAAGCGGGCGCATCTGCTGGTCTCCCACGTGCTGGGCAAGCACGTCCCGCAGTCCCCGGCCGTGGTGTACGGCCATGGCGTCGCCCTCGGCCGCCGGGTGCGCGAGCTGCTCGGCGCCGAGGCGGCGGACGCGGTCGTCCTGGGCTACGCGGAGACCGCCACCGGCCTCGGCCACTCCGTCGCCGACGGCCTCGGCACGGCCCCCTACCTGCACTCCACCCGCCGTCCGGTGCCGGGCGTCGCGGCGGCGGGCGGCTTCGAGGAGTCCCACTCCCACGCCACCTCCCACCTCCTGCTCCCTGAGGACCCGTCCCTCCTGGTCGGCGACGGCCCGCTGGTCCTGGTCGACGACGAGTTCTCCACCGGCAACACGGTCCTCAACACGATCCGCGACCTCCACGAGCGCTACCCCCGCCGCCGGTACGTGGTCGTGGCCCTGGTGGACATGCGCTCCCCGACGGACGCGGCCCGCCTGGACGCCTTCGCCCGCGAGATAGGCGCGAGAGTGGACCTGGTGGCGGCGGCGACGGGCACCGTACGCCTTCCGGAGGGCGTCCTGGAAAAGGGCCAGGACCTTGTAACGAGGTTCGACAGCAACCCCCCAGGGGCGCGGGGCGGTGACATATGCGGCTCCGCCGCGTGGGCGCGAGCAACCCCCACGCACCCGCACCCGGCGCACAACCGAGTGGACCTCGACTGGCCCCACGGTCTCCCCGACGGCGGCCGCCACGGCTTCACCCCGGAGCACCGAATACGGCTGGACGCCGCCCTCCCCGCCCTGGCTGCCGGCCTGGCAGACGCACTGCCGAAGGACGCCCGCCGCATTCACATCCTCGGCTTCGAAGAGCTGATGTACGCCCCCCTCCGCCTGGCCGTAGAGCTGGAGCGGACGCTCGACGCGGAGGTGAGCTACTCCACCACCACCCGCTCCCCGGTCCTCGCGGTCGACGACCCCAGCTACGCGATCCGCAGCCGAATCGTTTTCCCGGCCCATGACGACCCCGCCGACGGCCCCGGCGACCGTTATGCCTATAACGTCGCCGGTGCCGGCTTCGACGCCGTGATCGCGGTCGTCGACTCCGTGGCGGACACCCCCGCCCTGCACGCCCCCGACGGCCTCCTCGCCCGGCTCGCCGCGCACACCCCGCACGTGGTCCTCGCGGTCGTACCGTCGTACGTCCCCGAGCCGCTGTACGCAGCCGCACTGCCCGAAAAGAGACCCTCCATGCTGCCCGAGCCCCTCCGCGGCCCCGCCTTCTCCTCGTACGCGCCCGAGGAGGTCGGCTGGCTGCTCCAGGACCTCTCGGACGTGACGCTGGAGGCGCCGACCGAGGAGCGGGAGGAGGCCATCCAGAGCGGCGGCGCGCACTACGCGGAGTCGTTGCCGGTCGAGTACCAGCCGAGCGCGCAGTACCAGGAGCTGTTCCAGGCGGCGCTGGAGACGTCCGCCGCACGCATCGCGCAGGCCGTCGGCGTCGTCACGGAGACGGTGATCGCCGAGCGTTCCCCCCGGCCGGTCCTCGTCTCCCTCGCCCGCGCCGGCACCCCCGTGGGCGTCCTGATGCGCCGCTGGGCCCAGTACCGGCACGGCCTCGACCTGCCGCACTACGCCGTGTCGATCGTGCGCGGCCGGGGCATCGACGCCAACGCGCTGCGCTGGCTGGCCGCCCACCACGACCCGCGGGACGTGGTGTTCGTGGACGGCTGGACCGGCAAGGGCGCCATCACCCGGGAACTGGCCGCGGCGATCGAGGAGTTCGAGGCGGCGGGCGGCGCGGCCGGGTTCGACGCGGAGATAGCGGTGCTGGCGGACCCGGGCTCGTGCGTGCGGACGTACGGCACCCGGGAGGACTTCCTGATCCCCTCCGCGTGCCTGAACTCGACCGTCTCGGGGCTGATCTCGCGGACGGTCCTGCGGGCCGACCTGGTCGGTCCGGACGACTTCCACGGGGCGAAGTTCTACCGGGAGCTGGCCGGCGCGGACGTGTCCGTGGCCTTCCTGGACGCCGTCGCCGCCCGCTTCGGCGAGGTCGCGGAGGCGGTGGCCGCCGCGGTGAAGGAACTCCTCGCCAGCGACCGTACGCCCACCTGGGAGGGCTGGGCGGCCGTCGAGCGGATCAGCGAGGAGTACGGCATCCACGATGTGAACCTGGTCAAGCCGGGCGTCGGCGAGACCACCCGGGTGCTGCTGCGCCGGGTGCCCTGGAAGATCCTGGCGCGGGCCGGGGCGGGCGCCGATCTGGACCACGTACGGCTCCTGGCGGAGCAGAGAGGGGTGCCCGTGGAGGAGGTCGGCGAGCTGCCGTACACCTGTGTGGGGCTGATCCATCCGAAGTACACGCGCGGGGCGACCGGCGCCGACGGCAAGGCGGTGGCCCTCTGATGGCCGTGCTGGTGGCGAGCGACCTCGACCGTACGCTGATCTACTCCCCGTCGGCGCTGGCGCTGACCATGCCGGACGCGCGGGCGCCCCGGCTGCTGTGCGTGGAGGTGCACGAGGCCAGGCCGCTGTCCTTCATGACGGAGACGGCGGCCGGGCTGCTCACCGACCTCGGGGACGCGGCGGTGTTCGCGCCGACGACCACCCGGACGCGCAAGCAGTACCTGCGGATCAATCTCCCGGGGCCGGCCCCGAAGTACGCGATCTGCGCCAACGGCGGGCACATCCTGGTCGACGGGGTCAGCGACCAGGACTGGCACACGGGTGTCCTCGCGCGGCTGGCGGAGCAGTGCGCGCCCCTGGACGAGGTCCGGGCGCATCTGGAGGCCACCGCCGACCCGCTGTGGGTGCGCAAGCACCGGGTCGCCGAGGACCTGTTCGCCTATCTCGTCGTGGAGCGCGAGCTGCTGCCCGAGGAGTGGGTGAAGGAGCTGGCGGCCTGGGCGGAGAACCGGGGCTGGACGGTGTCGCTGCAGGGCCGCAAGATCTACGCCGTGCCGAAGCCGCTGACCAAGAGCGCGGCCGTGCGCGAGGTGGCCCGGCGCACCGGCGCCGAGCTGACCCTGGGCGCCGGGGACTCCCTGCTCGACGCCGACCTGCTGCTGGCCGTGGACCAGGGCTGGCGGCCCGGCCACGGCGAGCTGGCCGACACCGAGTGGACGGCCCCCGGCATCACCGCCCTGCCGGAGCGGGGCGTCCTCGCCGGGGAGCGCATCCTGCGGGAGTTCCTGAAGGCGGTCAGAGGACCCCGGTAGCGGTCGGAGAACCCCGCCAGGGGTCAGAAGCCGGGCTGCGGTCAGGAGCAGCAGCCTCCGCCGCAGCAGCCGCCCCCGCCGCCCGCCCTGGGCGCGGGGGCGTTCGCCGTGCCGCCGACGGACACCGTGGACAGAAGCTTCACGGAGTTCTCATGTCCGGCCGGACAGGCCGCCGGAGCGGAGGACTCCGCCATCGGGCGGCTCAGTTCGAACGTGTTGCCGCAGGTCCGGCAGCGATACTCGTAGCGAGGCATGCCGACAGGCTAATCCCCATATGCCCGGAAGGGCGGGCCAGAGTTTTGCCAGTGTTCGCTTCTGTCGTTTTCTTATGTGGAGACTTTGCGAAGAGCGCTGGTAATTTGAGGGTGCCGCGATGAACCGCGAGGTCGGGGGGATTCAGGGTTTGCAGCCGAGTCCACGGCAACCATGTCAGACCCTCGTACGTCTGTACGTCTGCCTGTGCGAGCAACACGAAGGTGCGGAGGGAGACACGTAGTGGACCAGGTGGGGCAGGGGGAGGAGCCCCAAAGGCCGGACGAAACCATGCAGTTGAAGGTCCCCGCCGCATTCCGGGCGGACGAGACCATGCAACTGCGAATGTCGGACATACCGAAGGTACCCGACACATCCGGGGGTTCGGAGAAAGCGCGTACTCCGAGGAAAAGCCGCAAGGCCCCCCGCCCCTCCGCCTTTGCCCGGATATCCGGGGTTTTGAGCGCCCGTCTGGCCCCCCTTCTCGTGGTCCTGGGTCCCTATGTGACTCGTGTCACTCCCTACGTCCGCAAGCTCCGCCCGCAGTACCCGCGACCCGGCCGCAGCGACTGGCGGCGCTGGGTACCCTCCTGGCGGCAGTGCCTGGGGGGCTTCTTCGCGTCCCTGGGCCTGAGCACCTTCCTCCTCGTCGTCGCCTACGCGGCCACCGACGTCCCGCAGAACCTCAACTCGTACGCGACCCAGCAGGACAACGTGTTCTTCTGGTCCGACGGCACGCCCATGGCCCGCACCGGCTGGGTGCAGCGCCAGGCGATGCCGCTGAAGGACATCCCCGAGGACGTCCGCTGGGCGGTCCTCGCCGCCGAGAACGCGAGCTTCTACAGCGACCCCGGCATCTCCGTGAAGGGCATCAGCCGCGCCCTGTTCCGCACCATCGGCCAGGGCGACACCCAGGGCGGCTCGACGATCACCCAGCAGTACGTCAAGAACGTCTACCTGAACCAGGAACAGACCCTCGGCCGCAAGTTCACCGAGGCGATGATCTCCCTCAAGCTGGACAACCAGATGAGCAAGGACGACATCCTCGAGGGCTACCTCAACACCAGCTGGTTCGGCCGCGGCACCTACGGCATCCAGCGCGCCGCCCAGGCCTACTACGGCAAGGACGTCGGCGAGCTCAACGCCAGCGAGGCCGCGTTCCTCGCCTCCCTGCTCAAGGGCGCCGGCCTGTACGACCCCACCCTCTCCAGCGCCAACCGCGCCCGCGCCGTCGAACGCTGGCAGTGGACCCTGGACCGGATGGTCGAGATCGGCAAGCTGTCGAAGGCCGAGCGGGCCAAGTACACGAAGTTCCCCGAGCCGCTGAAGAGCAACCCCCTGTACGACACCGGTGAGCAGAGCGACTACCTGGTGGAGCTCGCCTCCCAGTACGCCAAGAAGGCCGGCGGCATCTCCGACAAGGACTTCGACCTGGGCGGCTACCAGATCTACACGACCTTCGACAAGAAGCGCGAGGACGAGCTCACCCAGGCCGTCACCGACGCCCGCAAGAAGGCCCAGAAGGACGAGCCGAAGAAGGCGAAGACCGCCCACTACGGCGCCGCCTCGGTCGCCTCCGACGGACGGATCCTCGCCGTCTACGGCGGCCCCGACCACCGTACGCAGGGCTACAACGAGTCCAACGCCACCACCGTCCCGGCCGGCTCCGCCTTCCTGCCCTTCGTCTACGCCGCGGGGCTGGAGAACGGCATCCACAAGACCCGCGAGGACGGGGACGCCGCCGAAGTCACCGGCGAGTCGCTCTACAACGGCAACGACAAGGTCCTGCTGACCACCCCCGAGGGCTACTACTGGGACCGCAGCGGCAAACGGGTCGCCGCCGAGAACGACGGCGGCAGGTCCTACGGGCAGATCTCCCTGCACCGCGCGCTGGAGCTGTCGGTGAACACCCCGTTCATGCAACTCGGCATGGACACCGGCCTGGACAAGGTGCGCGAGACCGCGGAGGCCTCCGGCTTCCTGTCGTCCAGCATCGGCGCCCAGGTGCCCGCGCTGTCCCTGGGCAGCTCCACGCCCAGCGCGATCCGGATGGCGAGCGGCTACTCCACCTTCGCCGCGGACGGAAAGCACACCGAGCCGTACTCGGTGCGGAAGGTCACCAAGAACGGCTCCAAGGTCGTCCTGGCCACCCCCAAGCCCGCGCGGGCGATGCGCACCGAGGTGGCCGAGGAGGTCACCTCCGCGCTCACCGACTCGTTCCGCACCGCGCACCCGTCCGACGTGCCCGCCTCGCAGTCCGGCTCCGCCCCGGCCGGCAAGGCCGGCACCACCGACAAGGACACCGCCTCCTGGTACGTCGGCACCGCCGAGAAGGTGTCCACGGCGGTCGTGGTGTACCGCATCGACCTCACCAAGAGCCTTGAACCACTGCCTCTGGAGGGCGTCGCCGGAACCACCGACGACAGCGTCCCGTACGGCATCTGGTCAGGTGCCATGAGCCCGCTCGGCTGACCACCGAACGGGCCCCGCGTCCCCAACCCGGAGAATGAGCCGCACATGAAGTCACCGTCGGGCCGCCGCCGCAAGGCCGCGGAACCGCGCCGCACCGCCGCCGCGCACCCAGGGTTCCTCACCCTGGCCGCGCTTCTCGTCGTCGCCTCGCTGATGGGCGGCTACCTGGTGCTCGACCGCACCGACAACACCCAGCCCACGGCGTCCTCGGGGGACAGCAAGAAGGCGTCGGCGAAGGCGAGCAAGGAGCCGGAGTGGGACGGCAAGACGCATGTCCTGGGGGACGGCTCCACCTCGTACACCGGTCCGCAGACGGACCAGTTGAAGGCGGAACCGCTCAAGCCGGGTGAGAAGCCGCCCCAGTTCGTCGTCCTCTCCTGGGACGGCGCGCTCGCCGGCGACGACGAGCTCTTCGAGCACTACCGCGAGCTGGCCAAGGAGTACAACGCCCACATGACCTTCTTCCTCACGGGCATCTACCTGCTGCCCAAGAGCAAGAGGGACCTGTACTCCCCGCCGATGCACGACAAGGGCGCCGCGGCGATCAGCTTCCCCACCGACGAGCACATCCGCACCACGCTGGGACAGCTCTCCAAGGCATGGCTGGAGGGCAACGAGATAGGCACCCACTTCAACGGGCACTTCTGCGGCGCCAAGGGCGGCGGCGACTGGAGCGTCGCGCAGTGGAAGAGCGAGATCGACCAGTTCTACGACTTCGTGGAGAACTGGAAGACCAACACCGGCTACAAGAACATGGCCCCGCTGCCCTTCGACTTCAAGAAGGCGGTCGTCGGCGGCCGGGCGCCCTGCCTGGAAGGGCAGACCAACCTGCTCAAGGCGGCCAAGAGTTACGGCTGGCGGTACGACGCGTCCAACCCGGGCGGTCTGCAGGTCTGGCCGACGAAGAAGGACGGCCTGTGGGACTTCCCGCTGCAGGGGCTCCCGTACGGCGACATCCAGGCCCTGTCCATGGACTTCAACTTCCTCTACAACCAGTCGAACGGCGAGACCGAGGGCGACCCCGCCAAGTACGCCGAATGGCAGCAGGAGACCATCGACTCCTACATGTCGGGCTTCAACCGCGTGTACTACGGCAGCCGGGCGCCGCTGTTCATCGGCAACCACTTCGAGAACTGGAACGGCGGCATCTACATGAAGGCCGTCGACCACGTCATCGAGAACGTGTGCACCAAGAAGGAAGTCAAGTGCGTGTCCTTCAAGGAGTTGGCCGACTGGATGGACGTGCAGAAGCCCGAGACGCTGCAGGCGCTGCGCAGCCTGGACCCGGCCCAGTCGCCGGCCGACTGGTCGACCGTCGTGAAGTAACCAAACCTCAACCGTACCCCTCTTCACATCACCCACACACGCCATGCAAAGATGCCCTCCCCGGCATCCCTCCGCCGGGCAAGAGGGGAAACATCAGTGAAGTCAAGGAAATTGAGCCGTTCGAGGCGCCGCGTCACGATAGCCGGGGCGGCCGCCGCCTCGGTCGTGGCGGGGGCGGCGCTGCTCCCGAACTGGTCCGCGGGCGCCGCGGTCGTCGACGACCCCACGGTCGACGCGCAGACGAAGGCCACCTTCCAGCGGCTGGCGGACGCGGTCTTCACCGACCGCACCGACGCCCTGGTCACCGGCAAGCAGGGCGACCGTGAGAAGCCGCTGACCAACGGCTTCTCCGGCGACGTCAAGCTGTCCGCCGGCACGGCCCGCACCGAGGACGCCACCCTGTCCTCGCTGGGGCAGCGCAAGGACAAGCTGGCCAAGGCCGGCGAGAAGTACAGCAAGGCCGCCACCACCGTCACGCTGAACGCCACGCGTGTGACGGGCCGTACGGCCAAGGCCGCGGTCACCGAGACCACGACCCTGACCTACGCGAACGCCGCCCAGGGCCAGCCGAAGACCACGGGGTTCCAGGCCGGGCACGAACTGACCTTCAAGGCCGACCGGCAGGGCAACTGGCAGCTCACCGGCATCGCGGACACCGACCAGGGTGGCCTCGCCGTGAACACGCTGTCCAAGCCGGTGGCGTCCGTCAAGGCCACCACGGCCGACGACACCATGCCGAACGCCGCCCGCGCGGCGATCACCCGCAACCCGGCCGCCGTGCCGAAGACGGGCACCACGTACGACTACAAGGCCATGGCGGCCTACGCCGAGAAGTACGTGTACACCTACAACAAGGACTACCCGGACTTCAACAACCACACCGCGGGCGGCGACTGCACCAACTTCGTCAGCCAGTCGCTGAAGGCGGGCGGCTGGAAGCACGTCCCGGGCTACGTCTACGACTACACCAAGTGGTTCGGCAACGCCGACATCCAGTCGGACTCGTTCGTCGGCGTCAACGAGTGGTCGTGGTTCGCGCAGAACTCCAAGCGCACCACCGCGCTGGCGAACGTCTACCAGCTCGAGGTCGGCGACGTCCTGCAGATGGACTTCGACCGGGACGGGTCCAAGGACCACACCATGATCGTCACGTACAAGGCCAACGGCATCCCGTACGTGACGTACCACTCGAACAACACGCTCCGCCGGTCGGTGGCCAGCCTCGTCGCGTCGTACCCGAACGCGTACTACTACGCCTACCGCACCTGATCGGACCCTGACCGGTCCCGCCGCTCGGACCCGGGTTCCACGAGATCCGGATGGCGGGCCCGCCAGTACGGGTTGTCGTGCGGCAGGGCGGAACCGACCCTGCCGTACATCCCGAAGACCAGCAGCAGGATCCCGATCACAAAGCTCAGCATGCAGTTCTGGATCTTGAAGGCCAGGAAGTTGTAGTCCGTCTCCAGCAGCGCCATGTTCAGGAAGCCGCTGAGAATGAACAGGACGCCGAAGGTCATGTTCAGCGTGGACGCGAAGTTCCCGCCGATCACCATGCCGACGAACAGCAGCAGCCCGACACCGATCGAGAGCCAGCTGAGCGCGCCGTTGGTGTTCAGACTCCAGACCTCGTCCCCGCCGGTGTCGAAGAAACCGATCTCGTCGATGACACCGAAGATCCCGAAGACGACGAGCCCCAGGCCCATCAGCCCGGCCCCGATCCGGTAGACCAGGTTCAGCCGGTGGTCGACGGGCAAGTGGTCGTCGAGCCTGATCCGCCGGCGGGTGTGCAGTACGTGTGCGGCCATATCCGCCTCCTTGTACGTACCCCCCAATATCCGCCCGCCCGGCTCGAGCGGCAAACGTCGGTGACGGCGGCGCCCGTCAGTGGGCCGCGCCGCGCTCCCCGCGGATCCGCGCCACCACACCGGCCACCGCCTGCCGCACCGCCTCCGTCTCGGTGAGGAAGTGCCAGTAGTCGGGGTGGCGGCCCTCCAGGGTGCCGATCGCCCGCTCCAGACGGGCCACCGCGTCGTCCAGGGGGCGCGCGTCCCGGGGATCGGGCGTGTTGCGCCCGGCCATGGCCAGCCGCTGCGCGTCCCGGATCGCGAACCGGGTCCGGTCGATCTCCGCCTGCGGATCCTTCTGCACGGCGTTCAGCCGGTTCAGCCGGTCACCGGCGGCGGAGACCGCCTCGTCGGTGGTGTTCAGCAGCGCCCGCGCCGTGGACAGCAGCGAGGTGGCGTCCGGCCAGCGCTGGGCGTCCCGCGCGGCCCGTGCCTCCCGCAGCCGCGCCTCCGCCTGCGTCACGTTCTCCACGGCCTGCTCGGGCACCCGCTGGAGGTCCTGCCAGCAGGCCGCCGAGAACCGCCGCCGCAGCTCGCTCAGGATCGGGTCGACCTGGCCCGCGCGGGTCGTCAGCGCCTCCGCCCGCGTGCGCAGCGACACCAGCCGGTGGTCGATCTCCGCGGCCCTCTCCGGCAGCCGCTCGGCCTCCACCCGGACCGCCGCGGCCTCCCGGGAGACCCGCTCGGCGCGCTCCAGCGTCTCCTGCACGCCGTGCTGTCCCGCGCCCTGGTTCAGCCGGGTCAGCTCGGGCCCGAGCGCGGCGAGCCGGGCCGCCAGATCGTCCGCCGTCAGCCCGGTCTTCCGTACGGCGTCCAGCGCGTTCGACGCGGCCAGGAGCGCCTGCCGGGCCCGCTCCACGGCGGGCGCGAGGCGGGCCAGCTGGGTCTCGGCCTTCCCGAGCAGCGGGCCGAGCCCCTCGGCGAAACGATCCAGCTCCTTCTTGACGTTGCCCAGCTCGTCCCTGGCCCGGGTCAGCTCGGTCCGCGCCCGCGCCGCCGCCGAGGCCTCCAGGTCGTCCCGGTCGAGGTCATGGGCGTCGACCGCGTCGATGTAGCGGCCGCTGGCCTCGTCGATGCGCCGGCCGATCTCCTCGAAGCCGGAGACCGCCCGCCGGGCGGCGGGGCTGTCGTCCACCGCCGTGATCGTCTCGATGGAGATCCGCAGATCGCGCTGGGCGGTGTCCAGCTCGTAGAACGCGGCCGCCGCGGCGTCCTTCGCGGCCTGCGCCTCGGCGCGCTGGCCCTCGGCCCGCCCGCCGAACCAGCGCCGGGTGCCGCCGCCGGCGAAGGCGGCGGGCAGCGCGAGGGCGACGACGAGCGGCAGGGCGAGCAGGGTGAGGGTGTCCTTCACCGCCGGGCGGTGTGCGCGCGGCACCAACGGCGAGTACGGCTGCGGTGGTGTCGCCGTCACATCCCTCTCCCGTGCTGTGATTCGCCTGAACCGGTGTTCATTCTCCCACCGGTTGAAGACGAACACACGGGCCGGTCAGTTCGCCGTGCGGACCGTGACTTTCGCGGGCCCGGCCGGCGGCCGATACGGGTTTGCGGGACATGGCCCCGGGCAATGTAGGCTGTCGACTCGTCCTGGGTGCGTAGCTCAGGGGTAGAGCGCCTGCCTTACAAGCAGGATGTCGGCGGTTCGAAACCGTCCGCGCCCACCAGGAACACCCGAAGGGCCCCCGGAGAGATCCGGGGGCCCTTCGCGCGTCCGGACGCGGTGTCCCTAAGATGTCTGCTGTGAACGGACTGTGGCGGCGGGCGGTGTGCGTGCTCGGGCTCCTCGTGGGCCTGCTCGGCATGCACGGGCTCGCGCCCGGGGGAGCGTGGTCCGCGCACGCGGAGCCGCGTCCCATGGCGTCCGTCGGGTCCGTCGGGTCCGTCGAGGCCGTCGCCTCCGCCGAAGCCCATGACGGCTGCGCCGGGGAGGAGGGCCACTGCGGCGGCGGACACGCCCAGCACGCCGACTCCACCTGCGCCTCGGCCGCCGTGAGCGGAGGACCGGTGCTGCCGGGCCTGGCGGCCGACCCCGCCCCCGTGGCCGTAGGGGACGAGACCCCGTGCCGCCACGCGGTCGCGGCCCCCGACGGTGCTCGCGCCCCACCCTCCCTGGCGGAACTCCAACTCCTGCGGATCTAGACACCGCTGCGCGCACCCACGCCCCCGTACGACGGGCCGGCGGGGTGCGCCGACGTGTCCACGCACCCATTTCTTCCCAGGAGTTCCCGTATGACCAGCACCACCCGCAGCCCGATCCGCCGCGCCGCCCTGGCGGCGGTGACCGTGACCGCGGCACTGCTCCTCACCGCGTGCGGCGGTGACGCCGAGCCGGCCTCCTCGGCCTCCGCGGCCGCCTCCGGCGGTGAGCACAACGCCCAGGACGTCACCTTCGCCCAGGGCATGATCCCGCACCACCGGCAGGCTCTCGAGATGGCGGGACTCGCCGCCGACCGCGCCTCCTCCGCCCAGGTCAAGGACCTCGCGGCCCGGATCGAGAAGGCCCAGGACCCGGAGATCGAGAAGATGACCGGCTGGCTGAAGGCCTGGGGCGAGGACGTGCCCGAGGAGGGCGCGTCGGCGGACGACTCCATGCCCGGCATGGACCACGCGGGCTCCGGCGGCATGGCCGGGATGATGGACGACGCCGAGATGAAGACGCTGGAGAAGGCGTCCGGCGCGGCCTTCGACACCGCGTTCCTGACCCTGATGGTCGAGCACCACGAGGGCGCCGTCGCGATGGCCGGAACCGAGCGGGACAAGGGCCGCTACCAGTCGGCCAAGGACACGGCCGAGGACATCGTCACCGGCCAGACCGCGGAGATCGCCGAGATGAAGGGACTGCTCGCCGAGAAGAGCTAGGCCTGAAGAGCTAGGCCTGAAGAGCTAGTGGGCTAGTGCTCTTCGCCGGGTGGGGTGCCGTGTGCGTGCTTGAGGCGCGTACGGGCCTCCACCCGGTCCTCGGCGGCGACCTCCGACCAGAAGCGGTGGCAGCTCACGAACACCGCGAGCTCGTGCTCGCGGCGCCGCAGTTTCTCCACCTCGGCCTGCTCGTCGGCCGTCCAGCCCGGGGACGCGGGGCGCTCGATCTTGCGCCAACCGCCCGCGTCGCTGAATCCGTCCAGCGGTTCCACCGACCAGGGGAGCCGCTTCAGCAGGGCCGACAGCTCGGCCCGGACCTGATGCAGCTCCTCCTGACCGGCGCGCAGGTCGCTCGGAAAGTCATAGGTCTTAGCCACACGACAATGGTACGCCTGTTCGATTTTGCGGGGCGAGCTCCTTTGGGGTGTTCGTGTGAACATACGTTCGATGGGGGGTGTGGGGACCGAGGTGCGGGGACTCAGGGACCGGCCGCGCCTCGCCGGAGGACGGTGACGCCCATCCGGTCCGTGCCGTCCGCGTCCCCGTTGAGCCGATGGACCACGACCCAGGCACCGTCCGGCAGCGCCCCGGCGAAGACCGAGGCACGGCCCACCGCCCCGTTGTGCCAGTACAGCGGCCCGGCCGTCTGCCAGCTCGGCGCGGGATCCCCCAGCCGGCGCTCCACCAGCAGCCGTACGACCAGGTCGGCCGTCGCCCGCGGGGTCGCCCACAGACCCCCCGCCGGCAGCATCGCGCCGTCCATCGTCCAGGGCCGCCGCGTTCCCCCGAACCGCCCGGGAGCGAGCAGCCGCCGCTCCGGAGCGGGGCACGCGCTCACCTCCGTGACGTCCAGCGGGCGCAGCACGTGCTCGGTCACCAGCTCCTCGTACGACGCCCCGGACGCGGCGGCGGTCAGCGCCGCGCCGAGCACGGCGTAGCCGAGGTTGGAGTACTCCTCCTCCTGGCCCGGGGGACGGGTGACGAGGGTGTCGAGGCGGGGGAGGAGCGCGTGCAGCGCGGGGCGGTCGAAGGCGGCGTACGGGTCCCGGGGCGGCAGGGGGCCGGGTGGCAGCCGGGGGAGGCCGGAGGTGTGCCGGGCCAGCTGGAGCAGGGTGATCCCGGTCGCGGGGGCCTCGGGCAGCCACCGTTCGACGGGGTCGTCCGGGGACAGCGCTCCGGCCGCCGCCATCCGGGTCAGCACGGTCCCGGTGACGGCCTTGGTGAGCGAGCCGATCTGGACGTACCGGTCGACGGCGTGACCGTCGGCGAGGGCGGGCGGGCCCGCGGAGGTCAGGACACAGCTCGGGACGCGACGCCGCATACGGATCCCCCTCACTCGCCGGCACCGGTCGGCACGGCGCGGCCGGGCGTGCGGCCGGGCGGCGGCAGGACCTCCCGGTCGTCGAGCCGTTCGCGGTGCGGCGCGCTCTCAAGGGCGGGGGGTGCGGAGCCGGGCATGGGTCGTTCCTTCCGGGGCGGGGTGGGGGGTCGTCAGGTCAGTGAAGCCGAGGTCCTTCGGGGGACCGTCGATTGTCGGACCCCCGCTCTACGGTGGAGGCATGGACCCCATCGGTGTGGAGCAGGTGCGGCTGGTGCCCTGGGCGGAGGGCGACTTCTGGCTGCTGCGGCGGACCAACAGTCGGGAGATGACCGAGCATCTCGGCGGCCCGGAGACCGAGGAGCAACTCGCGGCCCGGCACCGGCGGTACCTGGAGCTGCCGGCCGGCCGGATGTACCGGGTCGCGCGCGCGGAGGGCGGCGAGACCGTCGGGGCGATCGGCTACTGGGAGTGCGCCTGGCAGGGGGCGAAGGTGTGGGAGACGGGCTGGGGGATCCTGCCCGAGTTCCAGGGGAGAGGCCTCGCCGTCTCGGCCGCACGGCGGCTGATATCCGTCGTCCGTGAGGAGTCCGGCCGGGGCGGTCACCCCGCCCTGCACGCCTTCCCCAAGGTCGATCACGCCGCCTCCAACGGCGTGTGCCGCAAGGCCGGTTTCACCCTGCTCGGCCAGGCGGACTTCGAGTATCCGAAGGGCAACCCGATCCGATCCAACGACTGGTACGTCGACCTGCGCACCCCGGCGCGGTCAGAGGGAGACTGGTGACATGTGCCGGAGTATCAAGACGCTGCGTCCGCCCGCGCTGCCCGAACAGGCGACGGAGGACGACATCCACGCCGCCGCCCTGCAGTACGTCCGGAAGGTGTCCGGGTTCCGGGCGCCGGCCGCGCACAACAGGGAGGTGTTCGACCACGCCGTCGAGGCGATCGCCGAGGCCACGGCCCAGTTGCTCGGCGGGCTGGAGGTGCGGGGGGCGCCGAGCAGGGCGTCGTAGCACCCGGCGCGCGAGCCGCACAGGCCCGTGCCCGCCGCGGCCGATCCCACGTCGCCGCGGCCGGTCTACGCTGCCGGCCGGTCTACGCCGGCGGCCGCTCTACGCCGCCGGCCGGCGCATGACGTACGCCGCTCCCGCGCCCGCCCCGAAGAGGGCCAGCACGGAGACGCCCGTCGCCAGCCAGGTGGCGCCCAGCCAGTGCGCGCCGAAGTAGCCGAGGGCCACGCTGTACGCGGTCCAGGACAGCCCGGCCAGCGCGGACCAGGGCAGGAAGTCACGGGCGCGGCGGTGCGCGGCGCCGGCGATCAGGGAGACGACCGAGCGGCCGGCGGGGGCGAACCGGGCCAGGACGACCAGCGCGCCGCCGCCCCGGGCGAGGGCCTCGCCGAGACGTTCCTGCGCGGTGGTCAGCCGCCGGGAGCGGGAGATCGCGCGGTCCAGCCGCTCACCGCCCCGCCAGGCCAGCCGGTAGGCCACCAGGTCGCCGAGGACGGACGCGGTCGTCGCGGAGAGCACCAGGACCAGGATGTCCGGCACCTCGTGCGGCACCTGCCCGGCCACCGCCGCGCCCGAGCCCGCCGCCGCGGCGGTGGCCGCCGTGATGACGAGCACCCCGCTCGGCAGTACCGGCAGGAACACGTCCAGCAGGACCGACAGGCCCACCAACGCGTAGATCCAAGGGCTGCCCAGCAAGGCCCCCACACTCTCGAACACCGTTCGCTCCCCCGTGACAATGACAGCCATACAGCGTACGCGTGAGAGGTGACAGAAGGGTCACGGGGGGTGTTTGTGTTCGCACGGCACATTCACTCCCGGACCTGCCCGTGAAGGGCGAGCCTGTGAACACGGGTGCCCTCCCGGTCGTCGTGGCGAGGGCACCCGGCGTACGTCGGTCTGTTATGTCGGTCTGTTGTTCGGTCAGGCCGCGGCGGTGGCCTGCTGGGCGGCCGGCTCGCGCTTCGCGGGCGAGCGCCTGGTGATCAGCCGGTCCACACTCAGGGCGCCCGAACCGGTGAAGACCAGCAGCAGGAAGGCCCAGCAGAACATCGCGGAGGCCTCGCCGCCGTTCTCCAGCGGCCACAGGGCGCCGGGCTGGTGCACCTTGAAGTAGGCGTACGCCATGGAGCCCGAGGCGAGGAACGCGGCGGCGCGGGTGCCGAGGCCGAGCAGCACCAGGACGCCGCAGACCAGCTGGATCGCGGCCGCGTACCAGCCGGGCCAGCTGCCGGTGTCGACGGTGCCGCCTTCCGTGCCGACGGCCCCGCCCAGGACGCCGAAGAGGGAGGCGGCGCCGTGGCAGGCGAACAGCAGGCCGACGACGATGCGGAACAGCCCTAACGCATAGGGCTGTGCGGTGTTGAGGCGAGCGGACATGGTGGGGGGTGCTCCTTCGGTGTCGTGTCGGTCGGACCGTCCGCGTTGGGGACTGGGACGGTCCGTCGGTGGGGGCGGCGGTACCGAATGAGCGATCAACGTTAGGCGTACCTAATCAATGCTTGCAAGTTCAACATTCAGCCATGGCCCGGGCTCCGTCCGGGGTTCCGCTTCCGCCGTCGCCGCACGTAGGACGGCTCTCGCCACCGCGTCCGCGTCCGAAAGCGTGACCGAATCCACGCCCGGGCGGGCGCCCGCCGCCGTCACCCAGTGCACCCCCTCCGTGGGCACCCCGAAGGCGAACCGCCGTGTGTGCGCCCGGCCTTGACGGTCTATCAGGTGATACGGGCGCTGTGTCACGTCCAGTCCGCCGGTGATATGACCGTCGACCGTGTGCGGACGGCACCGGCCGGTCTTCAGCAGCCGGGCCAGCAGCACGTCGGCGGTGCGGCGCAGATCCGGTTCCGGCAGCCGGGCCTCGACGAGCGTGGTCACCCGGACCGCCGAGCCCGGTATCTCCGGGGAGTGGGCGAGCCAGGCCCCGTCCTCCTCGCGCACCTCCAGACGCGGGCCGAGCACCTCCACCACCCCCGCCTCGATCAGCGCGGTCAGCTCCTCGATGCGGCGCCGGGGCGGGCCGATGGACAGAAAGGCGTTGAGCGGGGTGTACCAGCGGTCGAGGTGGTCCCGGCGGGAGGCGCCGGCGAGCCCGCCGTGGTCGACGACCAGCCGCAGCTCGTTGCGCAGATCGCGCAGCACGTCCAGGGCCGCCTTCAGCGGACCCGCCACGTTCCCGCGCTCCGCCTCCGCCGCGTCCCGCCGCAGATGCGCCAGCAGCCACTCCCGCCACTGCCCCGGATGCGCGAACCGCCGTTCCGCGTACGGCCGCGAGATCCGGTCCCAATTCCAGCGGTCGGCCTGCGGCACGCCGAACCCGTCGAGAATCCGGGCCTCTTCGGGGTCCCGGTGCGGCACGGCGAGAAACCGGTCCACGAACTCCGCCCGCCCCGTCAGGGCCGCGTAGTAGACCGTCTCCACCTCCTTGGCCACCAACGGCCAGATGTCCGCCAGGAAATCGGGCGCCTCCCCGGAGTCCGCCCGCTTGCGCAGCCCCGCGATCACCTCCGGCGTCAGCACCAGCGGCAGGTGCCGCCCGTAGGGCCCCTTGGCGTTGTCCCCCCGCGCCTGATACGGCACCCCGCGCCGTGACCCGGCGTGGATCCGGGGCTCGCGGCCCGACGCGACGTACCGCAGCCCGGCGGCGCCCGACCCCGGCTCCGCACGGACGAAGCGGCCGCCCCGCCCCGTCGTCAGCAGGGCCATGTGGTCGAAGAAGTTGAGGCCCAGGCCGCGCAGGAGGACCGGCTCGCCGGGGGCCACGCCGGAGAGGTCGAGGTCGGCCGGGTTGGCGGGGGCGAGGTGGCGCAGACCGTGGCGTTCGGCGTAGGCCGTGTGGCGCTGCTGGGCGCTGTCGGCGATCAGCGGCAGATGGCCCTGGGCCAGCACGACGGCGGACAGGGCGAGCAGGACCCGGCCGTCGTCCAGGGTGAGGACCTGGCGGCCGTCGGCGTCGTCGTCGAGGCGGACCGCACGGGCCGCGTGCGTCTCGACGCGTACCGAGGGCGGCGCCTCGCGCACGGTCCGCGCGAACACCCACTCCAGATAGCGGCCGTAGTGGGCGCGGGTCGGGTACTCGTCCGGGCCCAGCGTGCCGCCCGCCCACTCGTGGAGGCTGGGACCGGGGCGGATCGGGCCGGCGCAGTCCACGCTGTCGTCGGTGAACAGGGTCACCTGCGAGGCCACGGTGTTCATCAGCAGCTCCCGCGACTGCGCGGTGCGCCACACCCGGCCGGGCCCCGGCGGATCGGGGTCGACGACATGGACGGTGAGCCGCACCCCCGGTGGGAGGAGGTCCGCCGCGGACGCGCAGAGGCGTTCCAGGACACTGGTGCCGCGCGGCCCGGCGCCGACCAGGGCGATGACGACGGACGCCGTGGGCGCTTGCACTTCCGCGTTCACTGATGGCAAAGGGATGACTCCCGGGCGTGTGGGGCGCGATGGAGTGGACCGTCCGCCAAGGGTGCTGGAAGCGGACGGTCCGCCTCATCATGCCGCTGGCAGTCACAGAAGCCAACGCGAGCCCCACCGGCCCCAGTTGTCCCGGATACCCCTCATCGGGAGGTCAAGTCGGACTCCTCCACCGTGGCCAACGCGCCCTTTCCACGCGCCTGTTCCAGCCTCAACCGGGCCGAACGGCCGTGCAGGGCCAGGGTCATGAGCTGGTTGCCGAACCAGGGCCCGCCCGTCTTGCGCCAGGCGACGGGCGGCCGCGCACAGCCGCCGTGCCCGGCGAACCGCCGCCCGAGGGCCCGGGCCACCGCGCTCCAGCCGAACCGGAAGCCGGCCCGGATCGACAGCGGGATCGAGTTGTGCACCGGCGAGCAGGTGAGCTGGAGCACCCGCGCGTCCGGGCCGCTGCCGCCACTGCTGCCACTGCCGCCGGGCCATCGCGGCTCGGCCACGTACGCGTGGTGCACATCGCCGGAGAGCACCAGCACCGTCGCCGGCGCGTCGGCCCCCGAGCCGGCCTCGGCGATCAGTTCCGTCAGCGCGGCGAAGGAGCCGGGAAAGGCCGCCCAGTGCTCCAGATCCGCCGCCCGTCTGATCCGCTCCCCGAACCGCGCCCAGCGCGCACCCCGCTCGCCCCGGCACAGGGCCGCGTTCCAGGCCTCGGCGTCGTGCACCAGATGCGGCAGCAGCCAGGGCAGGGAGGTGCCGATCAGGAGATGGTCGTAGGAGCCCCGGTCCTGGAGGGCCTGTTCGCGCAGCCACGCGGCCTCCCCGGGGTCGAGCATCGCCCGCTCGCCCTCGTCGAGGACGCGGGCCGCCCGGGTGTCCACCATCAGCAGCCGCACCCGCCCGAAGTCCCGTCGGTAGCTCCAGCGCACGGACGCGGGGTCGGCGTCGGCGCGGCAGGCGAAGGCGCGCAGGACGTCGGTGGCGTCGGGGGTGGCGCGTACGGCGGCGTAGAGCGGGTCGGCGGCCAGTTCGGCGGGGGAGAGGTTCCCCAGGTGCTGATGGACCCAGTACGACATGAGGCCGCTCAGCAGCCGCTCGCGCCACCAGGGCGTGGCCCGCATGTCGGCGAGCCAGGCGGCGGAGGTGTTCCAGTCGTCGATGACGTCGTGGTCGTCGAAGATCATGCAGCTGGGGACGGTGGACAGCAGCCACCGCACCTCCGGGTCGAGCCAGGACTCGTAGTACAGCCAGGTGTACTCCTCGAAGTCGGCGACCTCGGCGCCGGGCGCGTCCGCGAGGCCTCGGCGGGCCCGTATGCGCTGCTTGACGGCGTCGGAGACCTCGTCGGCGTACACCTGGTCGCCCAGCAGCAGGAGCGCGTCGGGCCGTTCGGCGCCGGGGGCTGCGGCGAGGCGGGCGGCCAGACTGTCCAGGGCGTCGGGGCCGACGGGGTCCTCCGTGTCGGCCGGGGGCGCCGCCCAGCGGCAGGAGCCGAAGGTGATCCGGACGGTGTCGCCGTCGTCCTCGGCCCGGGTCCGGATGACGGAGGGCGGGAAACGGGAGTCGGGCGGCGGCCACACGGACCGGCCGTCGAGGAGCACCTCGTACGCCGTCGTCGTCCCCGGCGTCAGACCGCTCACCGGGACCAGGGCGTAGTGATGGCCCGCCACCTGGAAGGTGCGGGCCGTGCCGCCGGCGCCGTCCGCGCAGCGCACCTCGGCGGCGCACGGACGGCTCGCCTCGACCCAGACGGTCGCGGACGAGGCGTCGGCGTATCTCAGCAGGGGGCCCAGGCGCAGTCCGGCCACGAGATCACACTCCTCCGTCGCCCCGTACGGTACGCAGCGGCGGAGGAGTGTGGGGAGGGCCCGGCACCGACCGTTCGATCAGCAGCTCGCGAGGTAGCTGGTGAGCGCGGACTTCTCGGCCGAGTCGACGGAGAGGTCGTAGTAGTACTTCACCTGCACCCAGGCGCGGACGTAGGTGCAGCGGTAGGAGGTGACCGACGGCATCCACTCGGCCGGGTCCTGGTCGCTCTTCGACTGGTTCACGTTGTCCGTGACGGCGATGAGCTGTGGGCGGGTGACGTCGTTGGCGAACGCCTGGCGCTGGGCGGTGGTCCAGGCGCTGGCACCGGAGTCCCAGGCCTCGGCGAGCGGCACCAGGTGGTCGATGTCGAGGTCGGAGGCGGCGGTCCAGGTGGCACCGTCGTAGGGGGAGTACCAGCTGCCGCTGGTGGCGGTGCAGGCGGAGTTGGTGACGACGTTCGTACCGTCCCGCTTGAGGATGTACTCGCGGGTGTTGCAGGTCCCGCTGATGGTGATCCAGGTCGGGAACAGGTCGCGGTCGTAGCCGGTGCGGTTCTCCGTCGCCACGGTGAGCGAGGCGAGGTAGGAGCGGGCGGTGGCCGCGCTGACCGGGGTGGGGAGGGCGGCGGAGGCGGTGGGGGAGTTGAAAAGCGCGGCGGAGGCTATGAGACCGGTGAGCGCTGCGAGTATGCTCAGTCGTCGACGCGCGTAGAACTTGGGCATGCGAACTCCCTTGAGGGGTGGGGGTGTTGGAGCGCGGGCGGTTGGAATGCTCGCCGCGCCGCATTGCGGGGAGGTGTGCATCCGGTAAGAAGTTAATGACGCGTACATGACACGACAAGGTTTACGACGAAACGATCTCTGTGGGTTTCTCGTACACTGGGCGGAGCAGAAGGGGAGTAGCTCTTCGCCGGACCGTCGACATACTGCTCAGCTCGTCTGAGCCGGCGCCCGGAGGCGGGCCCGTTTTTCCGGGCCGGCCAGCGAGACCTTCGGCAAGCAGTGCACATCCGTGCCCCACGGCACGGATGCCGTGTGCTGCCGTGCCGAGGTGTCGTCGCTCGCGAAGTGCGCGGACTCTCGGTGGGGCGGCCCCCCGACCGATTGAGGAACCTTGATCAGCGTCACCGTCACGGCGGTCGTCTTCGGCGTCGTCTTCCTGGCCGAGCTGCCCGACAAGACCGCGCTCGCCGGTCTCGTCCTCGGCACCCGCTACCGCGCCTCCTACGTCTTCGCGGGCGTCGCCGCCGCCTTCGCGCTGCATGTCGCGCTCGCCGTGGCGGCGGGGAGCGTGCTCACCCTGCTGCCGCAGCAGATCGTGCACGCGCTGACCGGCGTGCTGTTCCTGGGGGGCGCGGCGGTGCTGCTGATGACGAAGGGCGGGGCCGATGGCGATGCGGAGATCCGGCGACCGGAGAACCAGTCCTTCTGGAAGGTCGCGGGTGCCGGATTCATGCTGATCCTGGTCGCCGAGTTCGGTGATCTGACCCAGATCATGACCGCCAACCTCGCCGCCCGCTACGACGACCCGCTCTCCGTCGGCCTCGGCGCGGTGCTGGCGCTGTGGGCGGTGGCCGGACTCGGGATCGTCGGCGGAAAGGCGCTGATGAAGCGGGTGCCGCTGAAGCTGATCACGCAGATCGCCGCGCTGCTGATGCTCGCGCTCGGGGTGTGGAGCCTGTGGGAGGCGGTCGCGGGCTGAGGCCGGCGACCCAGGGGGCGGGTGGGGCGTCGAGCTGAACGCTCGGTGAACGCTTTCCGGGGCGGGTGGCGGTGGATGCCGATTGTTTTGTACCGTGGAGAAACAAAGTGGCTCCCGCCCGTTTTCCCTGACCGGCGGGCGGGGCCGCCTTGTCTCGTCCGTACGTCTTGTGTGGGGAGCCGCTCATGCCGGTCCTGTCCGCCCGTGCCCTCCTGCTCGACATGGACGGCACCCTCGTGAACTCCGACGCGGTCGTCGAGCGGATCTGGCGGCGCTGGGCCGAACGGCACGGGCTGGACGGCGACGAGGTGATGAAGGTCGTCCACGGCCGCCAGGGGTACGCCTCGATGGCCGTGCTGCTGCCCGGACGGCCCATGGAGCAGAACCTCGCGGACAACGCGCGGATGCTGGCGGAGGAGACCGCCGACCTGGACGGCGTGGTGCCGGTGCCGGGGGCGCCGGAGTTCCTCGCCTCCCTGATCGCGCAGGGGGTGCCGCACGCGCTGGTGACCTCGGCGGACGTACCGCTGTCCACGGCGCGGATGGGAGCGGCGGGGCTGCCGCTGCCCGAGCTGCGGATCACCGCCGAGTCGGTGGGGGCGAGCAAGCCGGACCCCGAGGGCTTCCTCAAGGGCGCGGCCGAGCTGGGGATCGCTCCGGAGGAGTGCGTGGTGTTCGAGGACTCCGGAGCCGGGATCGAGGCCGGGCGCGCCGCCGGGATGCGGGTCATGGGCGTCGGGGCGCGGGCCGGGGTGCACGGGCCGGACGTGGTGGTGCGGGACCTGCGCGAGGTGCGGGTGGAGGCTGTGGCGGGTGGGGTTCGGATTCTGGTGGGGTGAGAGTCCCCGGGGGGCGGGAGGGTCGCTGCGGCTGCGGCTGCGGCTGCGGTTGGTGTTGCGGCTGACGGCTGACGGCTGACGGCTGACGGCTGACGGCTGACGGCTGACGGCTGGTGCGGCTGCGATGGCTGTTGTGGCGCCTGCGGCCCTTCGGGCGTGCGGCCCCTTACGGCTACGGCTCCTTGGTCTCCGACTCCAGTCGTGCCCTCGTTGCCGCGCCGTAGACCCCCAGCTCGTCCTCCTGGATGCCGCGGGACCACTGGTAGTTGCGCAGGGCGGTTTCCACCTCGCTGGTGAAGGTGCCGTTCGCTTCGCTGTTGTACAGAGACAACTGGTGCAGCCGGAGCTGGAGTTCGGTGACCTCGTCGCCCTGGTCGCCCAGGCGCAGGACGGGCGCGGCGATGGTCTCCTGGCTGTTGTCGGCCTGGCTGTCGGCGCTGATGGTCCCGGTGGCGCGGGCCGTGGGGGCGGCCGTCGTGCTCGACGTGGCCGAGGGGGAGGCCGACGGCGGGGCGCTCGACTCCGGGGTGGTGGGCGAGGGGCTCTCGCTCTGCGCGGAGGACGGCGGGGCGCTCGACTTCGAGGGGGAGGCGGAGCCGCTCGTGGCGGACGCGGAGGCCGCGCTGGTCGAGGAGTCGGGGACTGCGGCCCGTACGTCCTTCGGGGCGGCCCCGTCGCGCGTCGGCTTCTCGTAGGTGAACAGCCCGCTCGCGAACCCTGCCGCGGCCACCACCGCCACGGCGGCACCGGCGGCCGCGATCACCAGGGCCCGCCGACGCCGGCTGCGCGGCGGCTCCTCGTCGTCCGCTCGGCGCCCGTCCGCCGCCCCCGGCCCCTCGAACAGACTCAGGTCGGCGGTACCGGGCTCGGCACCCGGCAGGATCCGCTGGAGCGGCTGACTCCCGTGCGCGGTGCCCGAGGGGGTCCGCGGGATGGGCCGAGTGCCGTCCGCCAGGCCCGGGGGGATGTGCGGGATGGGCCGAGTGCCGTCCGCCAGGCCCGGGGGGATGTGCGGGATGGGCCGAGTTCCGTCTGCGGCGCCGGACGGGGTGCGGGGGATGGGTCGAGTCCCGTCCCCGGGGCCGGACAGGGGGCTGGGAATGGGCCGAGTTCCGTCCCCGGGGCCGGAGGGGATGTGCGGGATGGGCCGGGTCTCGTCCGCGGCGTCCGAGGGGATCCGCTGGAGCCGCATCGTCTCGTCTGCGGCGGGCGCGGCCCGCGGCGGTGCGGGCGCGTCTGCGGCGGGCGCGGCCCGCGGCGGTGCGGGCGCGTCGGCGGCGGGCACCGCCCGCAAGGGCATGGTCACATCGACGGCGTTCCCGGCCGCGCCGGCACTCGCCCCGGCGCCTCCCCTTGTTCCGCCCTGGCTCGCTCCTGCGCCTCCCCTTGTTCCGGCGCCCTGGCTCGCTCCCGCGCCCCCACTCAGGCCCGGACTCCCCACCGAGCTCCCGCCGGCCCCCGAGCCGCCCTCGCGGCCCAGGCCTGCGCCCGCCGTCCCAGAGCCCCTGCCGCGGCCCAGGCTTCCGCCGGCTTTCCCCGAGCCGCCCTCGCGGCCGAGCTCTCCACTCGCCGTCCCCGAGCCCCCGCCGCGGCCCAGGCTTCCACTGGCCGTCCCCGAGCCGCCCTCGCGGCCGAGCTCTCCACTCGCCGTCCCCGAGCCCCCGCCGCGGCCCAGGCTTCCACTGGCCGTCCCCGAGCCGCCCTCGC
>NZ_JBEXXE010000049.1:0-26924 GCF_040630255.1 Streptomyces sp. NPDC005820 | reverse complement strand
CGGCCGAGCTCTCCACTCGCCGTCCCCGAGCCTCCACCGCGGCCCAGGCTTCCGCTGACCGTCCCCGAGCCGCCCTCGCGGCCCAGGCCTGCGTCCGCCGTCCCCCAGCCTCCACCGCGGCCCAGGCTTCCGCCGGCCGTCCCCGAGCCGTCCTGGCGGCCGAGCTCTCCACTCGCCGTCCCTGAGCCCCCGCCGCGGCCCGGTTCCCCGGCTGCCGTCCGTGAACTCCCGGCCGAGCCCCCGTCCAGGGCGCCCGGCTCGGCCGTTCCCCCAAGCTCGACGTACGGCCGTATCCGCAGGGGATCGAAGTCCTCCGCGGCGGCCGCCTCCGCCGTGCGGGTGTCGCGGAGGGCGTCGGAGGCGCGCTGGGCGCAGGTGCAGGACGGGGTGTTGTCGGGTGCGCGCAGGGCCCCGCACTGCGGGCACGGGTGCCCGTGCGGCGGCCCCGGTCGCCCCTGCCACCCCGTCCGTTCGCTCACCTGTTCGTCCCTCCCCATGAGAACTCCAGAGTTTATGCAGATCCTCCACACGGCCGACTCGCCGCGCCCCGGAATGCCGTATTCCGTGGGGTTTTCCCTCGGTGCCCCAGAGGGCTCGTCAGGACTCGGGAGGCCATAACCGGTCACACCGATCACGATGGACAGTGGCACGTGAGCCTCAGGAGGTATCCATGGCGTTGGACGCGCACAGCAGGACCGCGGATCCACGTGAGGAACACGTGTCCGGAAACGTCCTCGTCTCCATCGGCGCCCTGCTGCTCGGCATGCTCCTCGCCGCCCTGGACCAGACGATCGTGTCCACCGCACTGCCCACCATCGTCAGCGATCTGGGCGGTCTGGAGCATCTGAGCTGGGTCGTCACCGCGTACCTGCTCGCGTCGACGGCCGCGACCCCCCTCTGGGGCAAACTGGGCGACCAGTACGGCCGCAAGAAACTCTTCCAGACCGCGATCGTGCTGTTCCTGATCGGTTCGGCGCTCTGCGGAATGGCGCAAAACATGCCCCAGTTGATCGCCTTCCGGGCGGTCCAGGGGCTCGGCGGCGGCGGGTTGATGGTGCTGTCGATGGCGATCGTCGGCGACATCGTCCCGCCGCGCGACCGCGGCCGCTACCAGGGCCTGTTCGGCGCGGTGTTCGGCACCACCAGCGTCCTCGGCCCGCTGCTCGGCGGCCTGTTCACCGAGCATCTGAGCTGGCGCTGGGTGTTCTACGTCAACCTGCCCGTCGGCGTCGTCGCGCTCGCCGTCATCGCGACCGTCCTGCGCATCCCGCGCAAGGGGACCCGGCGCGTCATCGACTACCTCGGCACCCTCCTCATCGCCTCCGTGGCCACCTGCCTGGTCCTGGTCGCCTCGCTCGGCGGCACCACCTGGGACTGGGGCTCGCCGCAGATCGTCGGACTCGCGGCCGTGGGCGTCGTACTCGCCGTCGCGTTCGTGGCCGTGGAGCGCAGGGCCGCCGAACCGGTCCTCCCGCTCAAGCTGTTCCGGATCCGCACCTTCACGCTCTCCGCCGTCATCAGCTTCATCGTCGGCTTCGCGATGTTCGGCGCGATGACCTATCTGCCGACCTTCCTCCAGGTCGTGCAGGGCGTCTCCCCGACCATGTCCGGGGTGCACATGCTGCCGATGGTGGCCGGCATGCTGCTGTCGTCCACGGGCTCCGGACAGATCGTCAGCCGCACCGGCCGCTGGAAGGTCTTCCCGGTCACCGGCACCGGCGTCACCGCCCTCGGCCTGCTCCTGCTGCACCAGCTCGACGAGAGCAGCTCGACGACCGAGATGAGCACCTACTTCTTCGTCTTCGGTCTGGGCCTGGGCCTCGTCATGCAGGTCCTCGTCCTCATCGTGCAGAACGCCGTCGCCTACGAGGATCTCGGCGTCGCCACCTCCGGCGCCACCTTCTTCCGCTCGATCGGCGCCTCCTTCGGTGTCGCGATCTTCGGCACGGTCTTCGCCGGCCGCCTCGGCGACAAGCTCACCGACGCCCTGCGGGGCGCCGAACTCCCCTCCGGCCTCTCCGTGCAGGGCCTGGAGTCCGACCCGCGCGACATCACCCGGCTGCCGTCCTCCCTCCAGCCGCAGGCCCTGCACGCGTACGCGTCCGCCATCACCGACGTCTTCCTGTACGCCGCTCCCGTCGCCCTCCTCGGCTTCGTCCTGGCCTGGTTCCTGCGGGAGGACCCGTTGCGCGGCTCGGTCACCGCGCCCGACGTCACCGAGACCCTCGCCAGCAACCCCGTCGAACGGTCCTCGTACGACGAGGTGTGCCGGGCGCTGTCGGTGCTCGGCACCCGCGAGGGCCGCCGCGAGGTCTACCGCACGATCACCGCCCGCGCCGGACACGATCTCCTCCCGGCGGCGAGCTGGCTGCTGCTGCGGATGAAGCGGTACGGCAGCGTCGAGCCGGGCGTGCTCGCCGAGCGCACCACCGTCCCGTTCCCAGTGGTCATCGAGGCCGCACGGCAGATCGAGGAATGGCGGCTCGCCGTACGCGAGGGCCTCGACCTGAGGCTCACCCCGCAGGGCCGGGAGGTCGCCGAGGACCTGGCCCGGGTACGGGAGGAGTCGCTGGCGGAGCTGCTCGGCGACTGGTGGGACCCCGACCGGCCCACCGACCTCGTGCAGCTGGTCAGGGAACTCAACGACGAGCTGTGCGGCTCCGACCGCGAGCAGCCGCACGAGGGGTGGCCGGAGCCCCGGATGCGGCCGGACCACCGGCTCAGGTGAGCCGCCCGATCAGGTGAGGTGCCTGGTGAACCAGTGCTCGGCGTACGGGTCGTCGTTGTGCGGCTCGGTCTCCGTGTAGCCCAGCCGCGCGTACAGGGCGCGCGCCTCGACCAGGTCGCTGCGGGTGTCCAGGATCATCCGCGTGGCGCCGAGCGCGCGGGCGGCGTCCTCGGCGGCCCGCACCAGCAGCGGCGCGCCGCCCTTGCCGCGCAGCTCCTGCCGTACGTACACCCGCTTGAGCTCGGCGGTCGACGCGTCCAGCAGGAGGACGCCCGCGCAGCCACCCGGCGCGCCGTCGTACCGCCCCACCAGCAGCCGGCCGCCGGGCGGGGTCAGTTCCTCCCAGGTCCGGGCGGCGATCTCCCGCTCCAGCTCCCCGGGGTCGGTGCGGTGGCCCTCGTGCAGCAGGTACCAGCGGTCGCTGACCTCCGTGTAGTACTCCCGCCAGAGGGCGGCGGCGTCGGCGGAGTCGGCGGGTTCCGGGGCTACGGTCCAGGTCATCCGCTCATTCTGCGGAGACGGTGCGCGTGGCGCGCAACCGGATATGCGTGCCCCCGCGCGGAACTCGTTTGGGCGGGGGCACGCGGGCAACCCGGGACGGGAACCGGCCCGTGGGGCCGACACACCGGAAGGCAACCATGTCCACAGGCGTGATCATCGCTCTGATCGTGGCCGCGGCGGCCGTCGTCGCCGTGGCGGCGATCGTGTCCGTGCGGGCCCGGGGCGCGCACGGCGGACGTGGCCTGAAGCAGCGCTTCGGGCCCGAGTACGACCGGGCCGTCGCCCGGCACGACGGGGACGTCAAGGCCGCCGAGCGGGAACTCGGCGGGCTGGTGGAGCGGCACGGCGGGCTGCGTGAACGGCCGCTGGAAGCCGCGGAGCGCGAGCGGTTCGAGACCCGCTGGACGGCCGCGCAGGAGCGGTTCGTCGACTCCCCGGGGGAGGCGGTCGCCGAGGCCGACCGGCTGCTCGCCGAGGTGGCGGGCGCCCGCGGCTTCCCGGACGGCACCCGGTACGAGGACCAGCTCGCCGCGCTCACCGTCCACCACGCCGACCATGTGCACGGCTACCGGCGCGTGCACCGGGCGGCGGGGGTACGGGCCGGTGCCCCTGCCGGAGCCGGTACTGATGTCGATCTCGACGGTGATGCCGGTGCGCGGCACAGTTCGGCGCCCGGGACCGAGGACATGCGGGCCGCCATGGTCGAGGCCCGCGCCCTCTTCGACGACCTGCTGGACCGGCCCCGCCGGCACCGGCGCCAGACGAAGGAAGGGTGACACGCGATGACCGACACGACTCAGGAGGCGGAGAGCCGCCGCCCGCTCACACCACTGGAGAAGGCCCGCGCGGCGGTGCGCTCCCGTACCACCGCGCCAGCCACGGCTGCCACGCCGGCCACGTCTGCCGCGCCCACCGGGGCCGCTCGGGCCGAGGCCTTGCTGCCGGCGGAGGAGTGCGACGCGCTCGCCTCGCGGATGCAGCACGCCGTCGTCGGCTTCGTGGACGGACCCCGGGACGCCGTCGCGGAGGCCGACCACGTGCTCGAGGAACTCGCCGAACGCCTCACCGACGCCGTGGACCGGCGCCGCCGCACCCTGCGCGGCTCCTGGCAGCCCACGGACCAGGAGCGCGAGGCGACCGCACCCGACACCGAACAACTCCGGCTGGCCCTGCGCGACTACCGCGAACTGTCGGAGCGGCTCCTACACATGTGACCCGTCGTCCGCGATCCCGTCCGCGATCCCGTCCGCGATCCCGTCCGCGATCCCGTCCGCGATCCCGTTCGCGGTCGCTTCCGCGGTCGCTTCCGCAGCCCGGCGCTCCCGCCACTCCCGTACGACCGCTTCCACGTCGTACGGCTTCATGCCCAGCGGGGGGCCGGGCGGCGGCTTGAACATCATGTCCCGGAGCTTGACGTTGACGTCCGTGATGATCTTCCGGGCGATGCGCTCCGAGGGCGCCGCGTACGCCGCCGCGAGGGCGTCCTCCGCCTCCTTGCGCAGGGCGAGCGTCGGAGGCAGGACCGAGAGCCCCTCACGGGCCATCTTGCCCTTGATCCACCACAGTTCGTCGTACGAGTCGGCGGTGCCCGGCGGCAACGGCTTCCCCGCACCCGGCAGTTGATCGAACTCCCCACGCCGTTCGGCGTCCCGGATCTGTTTGTCGACCCACGACTTGAACGGGACACCCGGTGGCTTTCGCTCGGTCATGCCTCCATTGTGCCGGACGTGACCGGCCCGGGCGATTTATCATGCCGCCGCTGTGCAAACACTGTTCAGCGGCTTTTCCAGTCGTCATCCAGCCGTCGCATCACGGCTTCATGAAGGAGCGCATGTGCTCGAACTCACCATGGCCACCGTCTCCGGGGCGGAAGAGGGCGCCACGGCCGGCATGCTCATGGCCGACGCGCCCAGTGACCCGGGCGCCGTGCTGCGGGTGGGCCGGGACAAGTCCGTGTGCCGTCTCGTGACGCCCGAGGACTGGCTGTTCGTCTCCCGGGTGCACCTGGAGTTCCTGTGCGGTCCCGAGGGCACCTGGCAGGTCTCCTGGCTGCGCGGCTCGCAGGACGAGCCGTCCTCCGAAGTGCGGCTGCTCGTCGGAGAGTACGCCCAGCAGATCGCGTACGGCGGCACGGTACCGCTGCCGCGCGGCGGCTCCGGCGAGATCGTCGTCGTCGACCGCACCGGGCCGCGCAGCGTCAACGTGGGCTTCTACCACGAGATGTAGGCGGTCCCCGGACCGCCGGAGGGGCTACGCCAGGACGCGGGCCAGCGCGAAACCGTCGTAGCCCTTGGCCCCCACCGTCTGGACCGCGGTCCCGCTCAGCCGGGGGTGGGAGCCGATCAGTTCGATCGCGGCGCGGGTGCCCCGGACGTCGCCGTCCGTGCTGCCCGCGTCGACCACCCGGCCGCTCCGTACGACGTTGTCGACGACGATCAGGCTGCCCGTGCTGGTGAGTCTGAGCGCCCACTCCAGGTAGTGGGGGTTGTTGCCCTTGTCGGCGTCGATGAAGACCAGGTCGAACGGCGGCGGGTTCTCGTCCGCCAGCCGCGGCAGCGACTCCAGGGCCGCGCCGACCCGCACCTCCACCACCTTGTCCAGGCCCGCGCGGGCGATGTTGCGGACGGCGACCTCCGCGTGCCGGGGGTCGTACTCCAGCGAGATCAGCCGGCCGTCGGCGGGGAGCGCGCGGGCCAGCCAGATCGTGCTGTAGCCGCCGAGCGTGCCGATCTCCAGGATCGTGCGCGCGCCCTGGATCTCGGCCAGCAGCTGGAGCAGCTTGCCCTGGTTCGCCGTGACGTTGATCCCGGGGAGCCCGGCGGCCTCGCTGTCGCGCAACGCGGCCGCGGTCACCTCGTCGTCCGGGGCGAGGTGGTCGGTGAAGTAGGCGTCGACGGCCTCCCAGACCTGCGACTCGCTCATGCGCTCTGCCTCCCGTGTGCCTGCGACTGGTTAGAAAGGCTAACCACCCCTGTCAACGGACCCCGCCGTGCGCGGGTTCCCCGCCCGGGGGCCCTCCGAGGGTCCCCGCCCGGCGAATTCACCCGTTCGGCCGAGGGGTCACGGGGAGAGTGAAGGGCTTCGGCGACACGGGGGCGCGCGGCGGCGCGAACGGCACACGGGAAGGGCGCGGAGGGGCGGAAGGGGGCGTGGGCGAGGGGGCCTGGTCTGCGGGTGTGGTGGGCGGGTGCGGTGGGGGTGGGGGTGTCTTCTGGGCTTCCTGTGTCTGCGGGGCCTGGGAGACCGGTTGGGCGTGCTGGGGCTGCTGGGACTGCTGGGGCTGCTGGGACTGCTGCTCGGACTGTTGTTGGGCCGGACGGGCTCGTTGCGGTGGTTGCGCGGACCGCGCGTGACGCGCTGCCGACTGGCTCTGCTGCGAACGAGGGGACGGGGGCGGCATGGGTGGCATGGGCGGCATCGGCGGTACGGCGTCTGCGGCGGGGCGCGCGGTGGGGCGCGGGGGTACGGCCGCCCCGGCGGGACGTGAGGCCGGCTGAGGCGGTACGGCAGCCCCGGCGGGACGCGGACGCCTTGGAGGCAAGCCGCTGTCGGCGGGGTGTGCGCCCGGTTTCGGAGGTACCGCCGGCCCGGCCGGGCGAGCCGTCGGCATCGGGGGGACACCGGGCGCCATGCGGCGTGTTGCTGAGCCCGGAGGGACACCGGGCGCGGTGGGACGTGCGGTCGGCATCGAAGGCACGGCCGGGGCAGGCCGCCCAGCAGCCCCGGCCGGTGTGCCGCCCGGTGCCTCTGTCGGTGTGCCGCCCGGCTCCCGTGCCGGTGTACCGCCCGGGGCCGCCCCTGCCGGTGCGCCTCTCGGCGTCCCCGCCGGTGCCCCGGCCGGTGTACCGCCCGGAGCCTCTGTCGGTGTGCCGCCCGGTGCCTCTGTCGGTGTACCGCCCGGCTCCCGTGCCGGTGTACCGCCCGGAGCCGTCCCTGCCGGTGCCCCCGCCGGTGCCCCGGCCGGTGTACCGCCCGGTGCCCCGGTCGGCATACCGCCCGGGGCCGTCCCTGCCGGTGCGCCTGTCGGCGTCCCTGCCGGTGCCCCCGCCGGTGTACCGCCCGGTGCCCCGGCCGGCGTACCGCCCGGGGCCGTCCCTGCCGGTGCGCCTGTCGGCGTCCCCGCCGGTGCCCCCGCCCCCTCCCCTTCCGGTGTCACCAACCGGTGGCCCGAGGCGTGGCGTGGCCTCGGCTGTGTCGCTCGGTGGGCGCGGCGGGTGCGGAGGGCGAGGGTGACGGATGCCGCGGCGGTCAGCGTGAGGCCGCCGACGATCGTCAGCAGCCACGCCGGTATCCCGAGCACCCTGAGCAGCCGGTCCTCGTAGATCACCTGCCGGAACGTGGTGTCGGCGGCCGCCCGGCGCAGCTCGTGGTCCCCGGAGATCGTCGAGGGCCGCGGGAAGTCCTGGGCGACGGCCGTCAGGAACGGCGTGCCCTGCGCCAGCTCACCGAGCGGGCCGCCGGCCGAGGCGCCGACCCGCCCCGCGAAGGTGACGCGGGGCCGCTCGCCGCCGATCCGGGACGCCGGTTCCATGCGGTGGGCGGCGAGGACGTAGAGGCCCAGCGACTGCGGGGTGGCCGCGAGCCGGGACAGCCGCATCGGGTAGACGGGGGCGTCGGCGGCGAAGGTGAGGCGCAGCGGCTGGAGCTCGCCGTCGAGGACGCCGCCGGCGGTCTCGGGGGTCAGCTTGACGGCGACGTACTCCCACCGCCGGTCGACGTACGGGCGCAGGGCGGTCTCGAGGCGGGGCGGGAGGGCGAAGTCGTTCGAGCTCAGCCAGTCGTCCAGGGCGGCGGGATCGGTGGCGGTCAGCCGGGCCACGTCGAACGGCCCGAGCCGCTCCCGTCCGACCACGCCGACCTTGCCGCCGTCGTCCGGCGGGGGCGGCGGGCCTTTCCGCCCGACCCCCATGGTCAGCGGCCAGTCGCCGTCCTGCGGCCAGAAGTGGGTGCGGCCGCGCTGCACGGGGGCGGTGGCGGCGGCCAGCTGGTCGAACAGCTCCCCGTCGCCGAGCTCCACCGTCGCCCGGTGCGGGACCGGCATGATCCAGGCGGCCCGCTCGGCGTCGCCGCCGACCCGCAGGCTCATCACGATCTGCTCCCGCTCGCCGTCCCAGCGCACGACGGACACCTCGCGGCCGACGGTGAGCTGCCGGCCGTCGCCCGGGACCAGGGCACCGCACGCGCAGGCGTACGCCGGCGCGACGAGCGACCCGAGCTGGAGCGCCAGCAGCGCCAGGAGGACGGCCACGACCCGCGCGTGCCGTCGCACGCCCACCCGAGCCGGGGCGCTCCGCCGCTCCTCGTGCCGTCTCGCGCGCCGTCTCGGTGAACCGATCGTGCCGACCAAGCCGCCCATGTGCCGCAGCCCTTCCGTGGGTCGTGGGTCCGTCGTCCGTCGTCGTCCGCCGATGCCGTCTTCCGTCTGCCCGTTCACGACGCGCAGCCGTCCCGCTGCCCTCGGTGTCGTACGGGCGTACGACGGTACGGCTGAAGCGGGCCTTCCGTTCGTGCGAAGTGCCGGTTCCGGCCGTGCTGTGACCCACATCGCGCCCTGCGGAGGCAACCTCACCCCCGGCGCACTATCGTCTTCCGGACAAAAGGAGGGCCGACGTCAGGTGAAGCCGGGATGGCCTGCGTCTCTCTCCGGGGGTGGTGCGAGCCGCATAGGGTTCGTCCAGGGAACACCCACGTAACGGACACGTGGCAGGAACGGGGCGGGAGGCCGACGAGGCGTGGCGAATGCGGAGCACAGCGGGCGACCGGCGGAGGCCTTCGGGGCGACGGCGGTCGGCACGACGAGGGCGGCACGTCTGCGTGCGGCCCGTCTCGGCCTCTGGCTGCTCGCGGCGGTCCTCGCCGTACGCCAGGTGGCCGTCGTCCTCGGCACCCCGCGCGGGGACCGGCTGACGGATCTGGAGACCTGGGTCGGACCGGACGGCGTCCTGCACGTCAACGGCTCGCTCTACGACTCCACGCGCTTCACCGGCACCCCGTTCGGGGGACTGGTCCTCAAGCCCCTCACCCGGGCGGCGGAACAGGCCCTCGGCTGGGGCTGGACGTTCGGCACGCTGCTCCTGGTCGTCGCCCTCGGCCTGGTGGTCGCGCGCGCCCTCCCACAGCCGGTCAGCAGACGGACGGCCCTGCTCGCCGCCCCCGTCGCGATCAGCCTGCTCATGCTGTCGCTGCCGGTGCGCAACACCCTCTGGCTCGGCCAGACCAGCATCATCCCGGTGCTGCTGGTGCTGCTCGGCTGCTTCGTCGTACGGGGCCAGAAGGCGGGCGGCGCGCTGATCGGCCTGGCGGCCGCCCTGCAGCCCACGGTGCTGCTCTTCGCGGCCCTGCTGTGGTTCACCGGCCGTCGCCGTGCCGCCGCCGCGACCGGTGCGACGTTCGCCGGAGTCACCGCGCTCGCCTGGGCGGCGATGCCGCACGACTCGTACACCTACTGGGTGCACCACATGGCGGGCGTCGGCCTCGGCGGCAAGGCGGACGCCCTCGCCAACCAATCCCTGCACGGCGCCCTGCTGCGCCTCGGCCTGACCGGCCCGCTGGAGATCGGCCTGTTCCTGGCGCTCGGCGCGGCCGTCGCCGTCCTCGGCGTACGCCGGGCGGTCCGCCACGCCCGCGACGGCCAGCTCCTGCTGGCGGTGGCCCTCACCGGCTGCGCGGCGATCGCGGTCTCCCCGACGACCTGGCAGCACCAGCTGCTGTGGGTGCTGCTGGCGGTGGTGGGCAGGGTCGGCAAGCGGGCCTCGGACCGTTACGTCTGGCCGGTCGCGGTGCTCCTCGTCATGACGCTCCCCGCGAAGATGATGCTGCCGAACATGCCGGCGCTGTACCTGCTGCGGGACAACGCCGTCCTGCTGGCGGCCGTCGCCGCGGCGACGGTCGTCCCGTTCCTCCCCCGCACCTCCCCCTACTACCGCGCCCCGATCCCCACGGAGTACGCGGATCCGGTCCCCGCCCGCCTGCGCCACGTCCCCCTGCTGCCGTTCCTCCGACGCGTCCTGACCCGCCCGAACCTCCTCCTCGAACTGCTCCTCATCCGCGTCACCTACGCGGCGTACCAGCAGGTCAGGCTGGCGGCGACCGGCGGCTCGAACTCGGCCGGCCGGGTCCGCGCGGAGGCCCACGGCCAGGAGATCCTCGACCTCGAACGCTTCCTGCACATCGACATCGAGCACACGATCAACCACTGGGTCGTGGGCGTCGACTGGCTCCGCAACTTCTTCGACTTCTACTACGAGTCCTTCCACTTCGTCGTCCCGCTGACCGTCCTCGCCGTCCTGTACTGGCGCCGCCCCGTCGACTACCGCTGGGCCCGCTCCTCCCTCGGCTTCGCGACCCTCCTCGCCCTGGTCGGTTTCTGGCTCTACCCGCTCGCCCCGCCCCGCCTGATGCCGGCCCTCGGCGTCATCGACACGGTCCACGGCGTCCAGGACTTCTCCAAGCCCGACTACGGCACCCTCACCGCCCTGACCAACCAGTACGCGGCGATGCCGTCCCTCCACTTCGGCTGGTCCCTGTGGTGCGGCCTGGTCATCGCGATCGTCGCCCCGAGATGGTGGATGAAGGCCCTCGGCCTCCTGCACCCCTTCTTCACGGTCTCCGCGATCGTCGCGACGGGCAACCACTGGGTCCTGGACGCGGCGGGCGGCGCGGTCGTCGTCGTGGCAGGCTTCGGCCTCTCCTACGCCCTGATGGGCCCCCGCGCCCGCTCGGCGAAACTCCCGGAACGCACGGACCCCGTCCCAGCGGCGAAGGAGCCGACCCCGAGCGGCTGAGACCGAACCGTTGGCTCACGGCCTGCTCCCCGGAGCGGGCCGACGGGCATGCTGCGGGGAGGGAGCAGGACGACCGAGGGGGACGGCCACATGACACCGACGCGACGCACCGCCGGCGCATGGCCCTTGCTCCTCGCACTCGCCGCGGTCACCACCACCGGCTGCACCCACTTCCTCCCCTCCCACCCGATCCCTCCGTCCCTGGGCGCCCGCCTGGAAGGCGACACCATCGTCGTCAAGTTCCCCGTCTGCCCCACGGACGAGATCCACCGTGTCGAGGTCTACGACTGGGACGACGACGAGCACGACACCCCACGCATCGTCTGGTGGGCGACCGACCCCACCACGCCCTCGGCCCGCGCGGGCCTGGCCACCCTGTGGACGGGAGAGGGTTTCGCCCACGCCGCAGCCCGCCCGGCGGCTTCCGCCATCCCGCCCCACATCGGCGTGGCCTACGAGGACCCGACGGGCGACGGCCGCGACGGCGTCTTCACGGTCCGCACCATCGAGAAGGCAGAACTGAAGCCGGGCCAGTACTGGACCCACGACGGCCCGCTCACGGCCGACGAGATCGACGGGCAGCTCAAGTGCGCCCAGTAATGATCTCTTGACGCACGGTAAGAAGCGGGTTTGAATACGTTCAGATTTGAAGATCTTGTGGGCTGGAAGCGGGGGATCGGTGTCGGCGGTGCAGCGCGTCCGGAACTTATGTCATGGGCATGACTGGACGGCGAAGGCGGTGGCCGCCACGGCCGTGCTCGCCACCGTGATGGTCACGCTGGTGGCCCCCGCCCAACAAGTGGCCGCTGCTCCCGACGGGTCCGGTGCCGTCTCCCTCACCGAGGCGCAACAGGCGCTTGCAGACGCGTAAGAGTCCGGCGAGCGGGTGGAGGTGGCGGGAGAACGCACGGACCGGACCACCGTCTACGCCAACCCTGACGGCTTCACCTTCACACTCGAGGAATCGGCCGTTCCCGTGCGGGTGGCCAAGCCGAGTGGTGGGTGGCAGGCGCCGGACGCGACTCTGGAGACACGTTCAGACGGCTCGGTGGGGCCGAAGCCGGCCGCCCTGTCGATCGGCCTCTCGGGGGGAGGCGGCGACGCGCCTCTCGCCAGCATCGAGGATCAAGGAAAGGCGCTGGAACTCGAGTGGTCGGGCAAGCTTCCGGTGCCGCATCTGGAGGGCGCCGGCGCCGTCTATTCCGACGTGCTGCCGGGTGTCGATCTGCGGGTGACAGTGACACCCGAGAGCTTCCAGCCGGTGTTCGTCGTGAAGACTCCCGAGGCGGCGGCCAATGACGACCTGAAGAAGCTCACGTTCGGGCTCAAGTCGCGGGGGCTGGACCTTCGCGAAGGCGCGTCCGGCAATCTCGCGGCCGTCGACGGTAGCGGCCGGACGGTGTTCAAGGCGCCGCCCGCCCGGATGTGGGACTCGGCGGGCGACGAGCCCAATTCGACAACCGGAGAATCCGGGGCGCAGACGCAGTTGCTGCGGACGCATGCTTTCGCCGGGGAGGCGACCCAGTCATCCGATCCTGCCGAGGTGGCGCCGTCCGGTTCGGGGCTGGAGCCCGGCCAGGGCGACAAGGTCGTCACTATGGACGTCGCCGTCACCGAGGACTCGTTGTCCGTCGTTCCGGACGCGGCAATGCTCGCCAAGACGGAGGCGTCAGCCTTCCCACTCTTCATCGACCCGAAGGTGTCCTGGGGCGAGTCGGAGCGCACCCTGCTGCGCAGCGACGGCTACGAGTCGTACGGCTGGGGTAACGGCGACGACGACCAAGGCAAGGGCGCGGGCAAGTGCGGTAGCTGGAACGGCTATTACTGCGGGCCGGGATACGTGCAGAAGCTGTACTTCGAATTCTCCCCGGCGAGCCTGAAGGGCAAGAAGGTCCTTGATGCCACGTTCAGGGTGACCGAGCCATGGGCATTTCAGTGTGACCCGCGCATGGTGGACCTCGTTCGTACGAACAACATCTCTTCGGCGACCACTTGGGCTTCGCGACCCACAGAACTCGACCTGATGGGGGACCAGAACGTCTCCGCCGGACGCGGCTCGTTGTGTGACCCGGACTCGCCGGACGCGCCCATCGAGTTCAACGACAACCCGGCCGAGACGAACGAGAACCTGGCCTCAACGGTGTCGAACTTCGCAGCAGGCAAGTTCTCCCGGCTGACGCTGGAGATCAAGGCGCACGACGAGACCGATCCCTCGGCCTGGAAGCGCTTCAAGAACGATGCCACGCTCGAGGTGAAGTTCGTGGCGGTGCCCGCGTTGCCGACCGAGGTCGGTCTGGTCACCGGCACCGGCTATGTGTGCTCCCCCAACTCGACTGATCCTGCGGTGGTATCCGACCCGACTCCCCAGGTGCAGGGACGGCCGCGCACCGCGTCCGGCGCCGAGGCGTACGCCCACTTGCGTATCCGCTGGAGGGTCGACAAGTACGACGGGACAACCTGGGCGCTCGCGACCACTGACATCGACAGCCCCACATCGGGCTATGCCGCACACCTGAACCTGCGGACCCGTAGCTTGGCCACCCTCCAGGAAGGGGTCTTGTACCGGGTCAAGGCGCTGACTCTGTCCTATGACGAAGCCGGCGAGAACCGGCTGAACACGGGCTACACCATGCCCTGTTACTTCAAGGTCGATCCGACGGCCCCCAAAGCACCACTGATCGCCGTGGCCTCCCCCTACACGCAGTGCACGACCAACGACTGCACCGCGCACGGTGGTCCTGGAGTGAAGGCCATGTTCACCTTCAATCCCGCTGCGGGCGACGAGAAGACCAACGTCGCATATCAGTACAGGCTTTCCTCGACGGCTGCGTGGTCTCCCGATCAGGTCGCCTCGGTATCTGCGGGCATCACGCCTCCGAAAGAAGGCACGTACCGCCTTTACGTGCGGGCCAAGGACACGGTGGGTCGGTACGGGGCACAGGCCGTCTTCGACTTCGTGGTCGCCGACGGTGAGAAGCCGGTCGGCCGGTGGAACTTCGCCGAGGCCGACGGAGCCGCGGTGGATTCCGAGACATGGGACGGCTCCGACAATGCGATGCCGGCAGGCGGTGCGGTTCGGGACGACCGAGGGCGACGCGGGCTGATCACCCGCGATGCAGGCGGTGTGGCGCTCGGGACGCCGGTCACGGACAGGGGCTTGTCCCTCGATGGCAGCTCGGGCTACGCGGCCACGGCCGCCACGGTGCTGGACACCTCTGCCTCGTACACGATTTCCGCCTGGGTGCGTGTCGACCCCGGTGCCTCACGCACGCTGACGGCGCTCAGCCAGGCGCCTGACAGCCCCAGCCCCTTCACGAAGAAGTACATCCCCTTCGGGCTGTCGTACGCGGCCGGCGGGGCCGACACCTGGAGCCTGAGCGTGATGGGTACTGACGGATCCCTGCGCAAGGCCGGCGCTCAGCAGGCCACACCCCGGGGTGTGTGGACTCATGTTGCGGGGGTTTACGACGCGGACGCGAAGAAGGTCAGCCTCTACATCAACGGAGAACTTCAGGGCACGGTGGATTCCGTTACGGCATGGAAGGGGTCCGGTCCGGTGCAGATCGGCCGTGGGATCTGGGCCGATACCTTCACCGACTATTTCAAGGGCAGCATCGACGAGCCGGCCGTCTGGCAGCGGGCGCTGTCGGCGCAAGCGATCGCCGACGAGGCGCGGACGATGATCTCGAAGGAGTACGCCGGGGTGGAACTCGTCGCCGACTGGTCGGCGGACCGGGGATCCGGCACCACGATCGCGGACACCACTTCGGGTTATGGCAGGTCGCTGCACCTTGGTGGCGGTGCGTCACTGGAGGGCGAATCGATTGTGCTGGACGGTGTGGACGGCGCGGCCACCACAGCGGGGCCGGTAGTCGACGATGCCGGATCGTTCACAGTCACCGCCCTGGCATCCCTGGACGCCGACGCCCTCAAGGCCAAGAGCGTCGGCTACACCGGCCAAGTGGTCGGACAGCGGACGGCGGACGGCTCGGCCTGGGGCTTCTGGTACGAACTGACGGGCAAGAGCACGGTGTGGGACGAGGACGCGGCGGAGGAGAAGACGGTCCCGGTGGGGCTGTGGCACTTCGGCCGGCTCAACACGGACGGCACGTTCAGCGCGGTGGCCTCCGAGGAGGCCGCGGACGTGGCCGGAGCGGTCAGGATGACAGGTGTCTTCAACGCCCAGGACGGCACGATCAGCCTGTACCTGGGAGCCGTCCAGAACGGCGCTGACAAGGCGTTCACCGCGAAGGTCGGCTCGGGCGACTTCGCGGTCGGCAAGGGCGTCAGCGACGGTGGCTGGGAGCACTACCTGCCGGGGCGTGTCGCGGAAGTCCGTCTGTGGGCGGGTGCGATGGCCGGCTCCGACCAGGTCGAAGAGACCGTGGGCGACTGACGGGCAAGGGTTTGGGGCGGTTGCCGAGCGCGCTGCCCCGGGCCCGTGCTGTCCGATTCTCTGACTTCACTGAACTTCTCGCTACGGGACCGGGGGCGGAACGTGATCTTTGGCAGGGGCACCTCAAATGGGTTTGTGGGCGGTGCCGGTCGGCTGGTGGCGCAGTCGGTGGCTCTGGCGCTCGTCGTCACCGTGGGCGGGGCGCAGGTGGCACAGGCCGTGGGGCCCGGTGGTCTGGGCCGCCCGGACGTGTCCGCGTCCAGAGTGAGCAAGGTCAAAGCGTTCGACGGTCCCGGCGCGAAGAAGGCGCGCGACCGCGTAGCCCGCGACACGAAGGCCAACAAGACTCAGGCCGACCAGGCGCGTAGACAGCAGAAGGCGACCTGGCCCGGAAAGGGCGAGGCCACGCTTGGCTTTACAGCCGGCAAGAAGGCCGCCGCCGAGCCGAGCGGACTGCCGGTCACCTTCGAGCCGCGGGGCGGAGAGAAGGCGGCGGTCGGCGAGGCCCACGTCACCGTGCTGGACCAGAAGGCCGCCCGCGCGGCCGGTGTCACAGGCGTGCTGTTGACCGCCGTGGCGGAAACCCCGGGCGACGCCGAAGTCAGCGTCGACTACAGCGGCTTCGCCTCCGCACTGGGCGGTGGCTGGTCCCAGCGGCTGGGAGTCGTGCAACTGCCGGCGTGTGTGCTGACGACGCCGGAGAAGGCCGAGTGCCGTACGCGACGCACCCTCGAATCGGACAACGATCTCGAGCGGCAGACGGTCTCGGCGCAGGTTCATGTGGCCGAGGCGGCTGCAGCCGGTCCGTCCACCCAGCTCGCGGATGCTCCCTCCGCCACCGTGCTGGCGGTCACCGCCGTCGCGGCAGGGGCGGGATCGTCCCCCAAGGGCACCGGCAACTACTCGGCGACCCCGTTGTCGGAATCGTCGTCCTGGGAGGCCGGCGGCAGCTCGGGTTCGTTCACCTGGTCGTACGACTTCACCATGCCTCCGGCCGCAGCGGGCCCGCAGCCTCCGCTGGCGTTGTCGTACGACTCGGGAAGCGTCGACGGACGCACGGCCACGTCCAACAACCAGGGCACATCGGTCGGTGAGGGCTTCACACTCACCGACTCCTCCATCGAACGCACCTATGGTTCCTGCGACGACGACGGCCACGAGGACGTCTTCGACTTCTGCTGGAAGTACGACAACGCGCGCCTCGTGCTGAACGGCAAATCGTCGAGGCTCGTCAAGGACGGCGACAGCGGCAAGTGGCGGCTGGAGAACGACGACGCCTCCACGGTGACCCGCTCGACCGGCGCGGACAACGGCGACGACAACGGCGAGTACTGGACCGTCGTCACCGGCGACGGCACCAAGTACGTTTTCGGCCTCAACAAGCTCGACGGCGCGGACACCCAGCGCACCAACTCCGTCGCGACCGTACCCGTCTTCGGCGACGACTCGGGCGAGCCCGGCTACTCCGCCGGTGACGCCTTCGCCGACCGCGCCCTCACCCAGGCCTGGCGGTGGAACCTCGACTATGTCGAGGACACGCGCGGCAACGCGGCCACCTACTGGTACGCGAAGGAATCGAACTACTACAAGAAGAACAAGTCCGAGACGGCCGACGCGGCCTACACCCGCGGAGGTTACCTGGACCGGATCGAGTACGGCCTGCGCAAGGGCGGGCTGTTCACCGACAAGGCGGACGCGAAGGTCTCCTTCGGCTACGCGGAGCGCTGCACCGCCGCCGACTGCTCCAGCCTGACCAAGGACACCGCCGACAACTGGCCTGACGTACCGTACGACGCCATCTGCTCCAAGGACGACGACGAGTGCGACGCGAGCGGCCCCGCGTTCTTCTCCCGCAAGAGACTGACGGGGATCGACACCTTCTCCTACAACGCCACCAGCGGCGGCTATGACCCGGTGGACTCCTGGGACCTGACCGAGCAGTACCTCGACGGCGGTGACATCGGGGACAGCTCCGACCAGGTGCTGACTCTGAAGTCGATCAAGCGCACAGCCAAAGCGGGTACGTCGACCATCGCGATGGACCCGATCTCGTTCACGTACGAGATGCGCCCGAACCGCGTCGACGCCACCGACAACATCCTGCCGCTGACCCGGCCACGCATCTCCACCGTCACCTCCGAGACCGGCGCCATCACCACGGTGACCCTGTCGGGTGAGGAGTGCGTGCGCAGCCAGGTCCTCAACGCGCCACCGGACTCCAACACCCGCTCCTGTTACCCGCAGTTCTGGCACATCAACGGTGCTGAGAACGCCTCGATCGACTGGTTCCACAAATACCGCGTCCTGGCCGTCACCGTCTCCGACCCGACCGCCGCCAACGAGACGGTCGAGCACGCCTACTCCTACAGCGGGGCCGCCTGGCACTACAGCGACGATCCGTTCACCAAGGAAGAGGAGCGGACCTGGTCCGATTGGCGTGGCTACGCCCAGGTGACGGCGTGGACCGGAGCGACGGACGTCACGCGCTCACGGACGGTCTCCCTCTATCTCCAGGGTATGGACGGCGACCGCCAGAGCGACGGCGCCGCCAAGTCCGTCTCCGCGGCTCCGCTGTCGACTCCGGTTCTCGGAGCGCCGTCGATCACGGACAAGAACGAGTACGCGGGGCAACTGCGGGAGCAGGTCACCTACGACGGCTCGACGGCGATCTCGGCCACGGTGAACGACCCCTGGTCACACGAGACCGCCCGACAGACCCCGCCCGGTGCCGGTGACCACATCGCCCGCTACGTTCGCACGCAGAAGGTGCACAGCTACACCTACCTGACCGCGCCCAAGAGTTGGCGCGAGCGCCTGACGAGCACGTCCTTCGACAGCTACGGCATGCCTGTCACCGCCGAGGACGCCGGCGCGGTCGGAACGGCGAAGGACGAGACGTGCACGCGCACCTGGTACGCCCGCAACACCGACCTCGGCATCATCAGCACCGTCTCTCGCACCCGCACGGTCGCCCGCACCTGTGCGACCACCGACACCCAGCTCACCCTGCCCGTGTCCATGGACCCGGCCAAGCCCGACCGGGGCGACGTCCTCGCGGATGTCAGCACCGTCTACGACAACACGGCGGCCACCGCTTGGTCGGCGACGCAGACACCCACCAAGGGGCTCGCCACCTGGACCGGCCGGGCCACCGGCTACGCCACCACCGCGAACACCGATGGTGACCGGCTTCCCAACGGCTGGCAGCGGATCTCCGCGACGACCTACGACACGCTGGGCCGCCCGGTGAGCAAGAACGACGCGACCTCGAACCCGGCCACGCTCCTCGCCTATACCCCGGTCGACGCGGGCCCTCTGACCAGGACCGTCACCACCGACCCCAAGACGTACAAGACGACGAGCTTCCTCGACCCCCGCCGCGGTCAGCCCCTGCGGATCTACGACGCCAACAGCAAGAAGACGGAGCTGTCCTACGACGCCCTGGGCCGAATGACCCAGGTGTGGCTGCCGAACCGTGACAGCTCCATCCAGTCGCCCAACCAGAAGTTCGCCTACCAACTGAACAACGTCAAACAATCCTGGGTGTCGTCCTCGACCCTCAAGAAGGACGGCGAGACCTACAACACCAGCTACACGATCTACGACGCCCTTCTGCGTCCTCTCCAGTCCCAGTCCCCGACACCCGAGGGCGGCCGACTGCTGACGGACACCCGGTACGACACCCGGGGCCTCGCGTACGAGACGTACGCCGACATCTTCGACAACACCAGCACACCCACCAGCATGTACACCCGGGCCGAGTACGGCGAGGCGCCCACCCAGACCGAGACGGTCTTCGATGGGGCCGGCCGCCCCACCGCATCGACCTTGTACGTCTACGGCGCCAAGAAGTGGTCGACGACGACCACCAGCTACACCGGTGACTCCGTCGCCACGACAGCCCTCGAGGGCGGCTCGGCCCAGCGCACCATCACCGACGTCCGCGGCCGGACGACAGAGACCCGCGAGTACGCGAGCACGAGCCCTGCCGACACCGCCTACGGTGCCGGCACCGGAGCCTCGTACACCTCCACGAAGTTCACCTACGAACTGGACGGCCAGCAGAAGACGATCACCGGCCCGGACAACGCCGCCTGGTCGTACGTCTACGACCTGTTCGGCCGCCAGGCGAACGCCACCGACCCCGACAAGGGGACGACGGCAACCGAGTTCGACGTCCTCGACCGACCCGTCAAGTCCACGGACTCCCGAAGCGTTTCGGTCCTGACCGACTACGACGTGCTGGGCCGCGTCACCGGCACCTGGAAGACCGCCAAGACGGACGCCAACCAGCTCACCGGCTACGTATACGACACCGTCCTCAAGGGGCTGCCCACCTCCTCCACGCGCTACCTCGACGGCAAGACAGGCACCACGTCCTACACCCAGGCGATCACCGCCTACGACAGCCTGCAGCGTGCCACGGCCACCGATCTGCTGCTCCCGTCGACCGACGCGTTCGCGAAGACCGGCGCTGTGTCCAAGCTGTCGTTCGAGACGTACTACAACCTCGACGGCACGGTGAAGCAGACGAAGGAGCCTGCTGCCGGAGGTCTGCCCGACGAGACCATCGACCACGGGTACGACGCCGTCGGTAACGTGACCTCACTGGGCGGCGCGACCGGCTATCTGCTGGACGTCGACTACTCGGCACTCGCTCAGCCCAGGCTACTGACGCTGGGCCCGGGCGGCACCGACAACAAGAGCTTCTACGTCGCCAACGACTTCGAGGAGGGCACCGGCCGCCTCACCCGCAGCTACGCCAGGGACGAGACCCACGGCTTCATGCTGCAGGACCTCAACTACGGCTACGACGAAGCCGGCGACGTCACCTCGATCAGCGACCCGACCACGCAGGGCGGCACAAGCCTGGCGGACATCCAGTGCTTCGCGTACGACGGCCACCAGCGTCTGCTGGAAGCCTGGACTCCGACCTCCCAGAAGTGTGCCGACGCGCAGAGTGCGTCAGGCCTGTCCGGCCCGGCCCCGTACTGGACGAGCTACAGCTACAACGACGCCGGCCAGCGCACCAGCGAGACGGTACACAAGAGCACCGGTAACACGAAGACGACGTACTGCTACACCAGCACGACCCAGAAGCACGTCCTGACCGGCACGACGACCAAGACCGACTGCTCCACCCCGGAGCGCGCCTACGACTACGACGCGTCCGGCAACTCCTGGCACCGCCCGGGCAAGACGGCCGCCCAGACCCTGGACTGGTCACCGGAGGGCCAGCTCAGCAAGCTCACCGAGAACGGCACGGCGACGGACTACGTCTACTCCGCCGATGGCACCCTTCTGATCCGCAACACCCAGAACGGCGAACGCGTCCTGTACGCGGGTTCCACGGAACTCCACCTCCGCGCCAACGGCACGACGTGGGCGCAGCGTTACTACAGCGCGGGCGGCGTCACCGTCGCGATGCGCACCAACCAGTCGGGCGCCAACAAGCTCAGCTACCTGGCCGGCGACGCGCACAACACGTCCTCCCTGGCCATGAACCAGGACGCCGGCCAGACCTACACCAAGCGCTACACCACCCCCTTCGGCGCGGACCGAGGCACCCCCCTCTACGGCCCCTGGCCCGACGACAAGGGCTTCCTGGGCAAAACCCGCGACAGCACAACGGGCCTGACCCACATCGGCGCCCGCGAATACGACCCCGCCATTGGGCAGTTCGTCAGTGTCGACCCGGTGCTCAGCGTCGACCAGCCACTGTCGCTCAACGGCTACAGCTACGCCAACAACAACCCCGTCACGGAAAGTGATCCAACAGGCCTTGAATCCTGCTACCCCAACTACTGCTCGGGTAGCAACGGCACTTACGGTACCTACTCACCGGCCAAGGACCCCGCTTCGAAACAGAACAGCGGAGGCGGAGGAAACGGCGATACGACGAGCGGCGACACAGGGGCCACAAGCCGTCCTGTGGTCGACGGAGTCATCATCCCGCCCAAGGAGGAGCTCAGCCAGTACGCCGGGGGTTATCCCGACTCGGCGACCTACGCGGAAATGCTGTCGCGCTGGGCGGAGCAGAAGTGCTACATCCGCCAGGGCGTCGAAGCCTTCTGTGACACAGCTGCCCGTGCCGGACTGCTGAAGGATCCGCACAGCAGCGCGAATGACCCATGGGGCGTCAAGGCCACGTACCACTGCCTGACCGGACGCGGTGACTGCGGCGAGGCGCTTGTCTCGGACATCGTTACGGTGGCCTCCTTGGCTTTCGGATCCGCCGGCAAGGCGCTCACGGCGCGTGGAGCTTCGCGTGCGGCGGTGGCAGAGACGGAATCAGCGGTCGCGAAGCTCCTCGAAGGGGCATGCAGCTTCTCGCCCGATACGCCGGTCCTGCTCAAGAACGGCAAGACCAAGGCCATCAGCCAGGTCCAGACCGGGGACGAGGTGGCCGCCGCAGATCCAGAAACCGGCAAGCGCGAAGGTTCGCGAAATGTCACCGCAGAGCTTGTGCACCAGGACGATGACCTGGTCGATGTGACCATCCGTACTGCCGAAGGCCGCACCCCCACCATCCAAACGACCTCCACGCACCCGTTCTGGAACGACACCCGCCACACCTGGACCAAGGCGGCCCACCTTCACGCTGGCGACCTGCTCAACACAGCAAGCAACGGTCACGTCCGCGTCGTCGCTGTCACGGAGCGCCCTGGCTCCGCTTACATGTACAACCTCACTGTCGACGACTTGCACACGTACTATGTACTCGCCGGAGCAACGCCAGTTCTGGTTCACAATGCCGGAGAATGTCCCATCACTGGGATCCCCCATGGCGCGATGGGAGAAAGTGCCACACTGGACCGGCTTCAGAGCTCGGGCTACATGAATATCACCAGAGAGGTGCGATTCAAGAATAGTCAAGGTGATGTTTTCCGCGCAGATTTCGTTGCCCAAGATCCGTCGGGAAACTGGGTGGCGGTCGAAGTCAAGACTGGGCGCGGAGCGTCTCTGACTGACAATCAGAGGCTTGGATACGCCGAACTCGGTCACGGTGGGGCAACTCTGAACACGAGCAGACTCCCAGGACTGAAGAAGGGGAGTAATGTCACCATGAAGGTGGAGGTGGATCTGTGGCATTGCCCCGATTGCGGACCGTGAAATTCGAGGCCGACAGCGATGTGTGCGGAGGTTCCGATGGGATCTAAGGCTGCCATTATGGTGCTCACGGATGAGCGCCCGGAAGGTCTCTTCCGCGGTGCTGCCGCGTGGGATCGGGCCAGGTCGCTGGACCTTGCAGCGAGGTTTCTGGGGGGCACTCCTCGCGAGTCGGGCGTACTTCCACTAGACCTGGCTGTCTGGCCCGAGGACGGGGCGGCATGTGTGGCGAGCTTTCCGCGCTTTGACGTTGTTTGCTCGCGCAAGATAGCTCGGGATCACCCGAGCGACCTCGTGAGTGAGGCTGCCCGCTTGGCTGGAAAGAGGAGCGCGTATGCGGTATGCATGGAGAGCTCCGAAGATTGGGTTTCGATTCTTGCCTGGTCCCCGACTGGGCCCTTTCGGGCGGTGAGCCTGAGTCCGGGATCAGGAGTGATCGAGGACGTGGGGCAGAAGTTCCCATTCGAGCGGCCCTTCTGGAATGGTCAGCGCCCGGTTCGGGCGAGTAGCTATCGACTTCCGTTCCATCCAACCGACCTGGGGAATGAGGCTCTCCGATATTTTTTCGGCTTCATTCTTGAAGGGGCAGAAGATGACCTCTGCGTAGATCCTGAAGAGGTCGAGATTCCGGTCTTCGACCGTTCTTGACGGCAACGCAGCCGGACGCCGACGGCCCCACGAGGTAGCTCGTGGGGCCGTCGGCGTTTCTGGAGGCGGTGTAGCGTCAGGTGGTGGCAGCCGTGCCGCTGAGGGCGTTGCTCAATAGTTCCTTGATCACAATGAGTTCAACGCCTTGTTCCAGCAGTAGGGTCGCGGTTGAGTGGCGGAGGTCGTGGAAACGGATGCGTCGGAGTCCGGCCCGGTTGAGGAAGCTGCTGAAGCGGCGGGTGAGGTTGGCCGGGTCGAGAGGTCTGCCCGTCGGCGTGGTGAACAGGAGGCCGCTGTCTTTCCAGTCCGGCCCTGCCGTCTTGCGTTCCTCGTCCTGCTGTTCCTTGTGCTCCTTGAGGGAGTAGAGGCATTCGGTCGGGAGCGCGATACGGCGCTCGGACGCCCGGGTCTTGGTGGGCAGATGCGTGAGGCCGCCGGTGCGGGTGCGCTGGAGGGAGCGGCGGATGGTGGCGGTCCCACTGTTGAGGTCGAGGTCTTTCCAGTGGAGGCCGAGGAGTTCTCCCTTGCGGAGTCCGGTGCGCAGGGCGAGTTCGTATAGCGCGTGCAGCCGGTCGGCCTTGGCCGGCGTTGAGGAACTGGCGGGCTTCGGCCGCTGTGAGCGGCTGGAAGCGCCTGGGCCGGGGCGTGGCGTTCTTGACGTTCCTGGCGACGTTGCGAGGCAACTCGTCCTCCCGGACGGCGTGTTCCAGTGCTGGCCTGAGGACCGAGTGCACGTACGTCACGGTCGGGGGGACAGCTGCTGCTTGAAGCACTTACCTATGGCGCAGCACTGCTTCCGTTCGGTGTCGAGTCCCTGAGAGCACCACTGGCAGGTGGTGCGGAGGCGGTCGAGGCAGGTGCGGACCTCTTTGGCGGTGAGGCGGGCGATCTTCTTGGTGCCGAGGCCGGGGGTGATGTGGAGGCGGACGCAAGCGGCGTAGCGGGTGCGGGCGTGGGTGTTCTCCCGAAGCCGGTGGACGGCGACGCGAAGGGCGATCAGTCGGTGGCTTTGGGGTGTCCGGTGCCTGCGTAGGTGATCCAGGCGGTGCGGTTGGTGTCGTCGACGAGGTACCAGATGCGGCCGCCGCCGGTGACCTCGTACTGCCAGCGCTCCAGTGTCTGTCCCTTCCAGACCGTGGAGCCGAGCTTGCCCTTGAGACGGTGGTGGCGCTCGGGGTCATCGGTGGCGCGCGGGGCGGAGCGGATCTTGTCGAAGGCGCGGCGGAGGTTGCCTGCTGCGTGGCGGGAGAGGTGGTCCCAGCCGTTGGCCGCCTCGGTGTTGGCGAAGCGCAGGTCGAACTCGTCGCCGACCGGGGGTGGGGCCGCGCGGTCACCGCGTTTGGGGCTCACTCGGTGGTCTCGCCTTCGGGTGCGGGGACAGGGCCGAGGTCGCCGTCGGGCTCGCGGGTGAGGATGGCGCGCAGGCCTGGGTCGGCGTAGATCTCGGCGCTGTGCCGCCACTGGGCTAGCAGAAGGGCGATGGGGGCCAAGTTCTCCAGCGCAGCAGCTCCGCGGGCGGTGTCCACCAGCTCGGCGAGCATCGCTTCGACGTCGTCCTCGGGGAGGAAGACCGACCAGGGCAGGGCATCAGGCAGGGCCTGGCGCAGGGCGGCGGTGTTCTCGGTGCGGATCAGTCCGGCGAGCAGGCGGGCGGTGAAGTCGACCACGGTGGAGTCCTGTTCCAGCTGGTCGGCGCGAATGAGCGCGAGGTCGCCCGCGTCGCGTCGGCGCAGGCGCAGTGCGCGGACCGCGTCCAGGCGCCGGGCGGTGGCAGCGGGGTGGTGGAGCAGCTCGCTGAAGGGCACGTCCTCGTAGGCCGTTGTCATGACATCCACAGTAGCTCGGATGTCCTGATCGGGGTAGCGGATCGCGGTTGGGGTGCCGCTCGGCAAGGAGATGATCGCGATTACGGTGAGTCACAGTAGGTCTATGTCTCTGACGGCAACCCGACCCGACAGCGCCACACGTCCACGGACGTCGGCGGACCACCGAACCGCCGTTGACCTGCGAAAACGCAGGCAGGGGAGGGTCGCCCAGCACGCTGCTCGTTGGTTCGGCATCCATACTGGTACACAATGAGGTCTTTCAGAGTGGCCACCGATCGGGTGACAGGAGCTGTGGCCACAACGCACAAGGCTCCCGTGCCGTTGAGGGAGGTGTTCGAAGTCTCAACCCATCGGCGCAGGAGCCCTGTTGGTTCCCTATCCTGCCGCACTCGCCCTCCCTCACGCCCTGGTCGAGTGAGTCTCAATGATGGTGTCAAGCCGATTGGGGGGCCGGTGGGGTGGGGGTGAAGCGCCTCTTGTCGCGGAGCATGGCCCATAAGACATCGACTCGGCGGCGGGCAAGGGCGAGCAGGGCCTGGACGTGGAGCAATCCTTCGGCGCGTTTCTTGAGGTAGTAGTCCCGGGAGGGGCCGGGGCGCATCATGGCGGTCTGAGCGGCCATGTAGAGGACGTGTCGTAGGCGGCGGTGGTAGCGCTTGGGCCGGTGGTGGTTGCCGGTCCGGCGGCCGGAGTCGCGCGAGACCGGAGCCAGTCCGGCGTGGGCGGCCAGGTGGCCGGCGTCTGCGTAGCTGGACAGGTCTCCGACGATGGCGAGGAACTCGGCCCCGAGGATAGGGCCCATACCCGGCAGGGACTCGATGACCTCGGCGCGCTCGTCGAGGTGGAAGGACTTGCGGATCTCGCGGTCGGTGTCTTTGATCCACTCGTCGAGAGCGAGGAGCTGATGAGCGAGGTCGCACACGAGTTTGGCGGCGCGCTTTTCGCCTGGCAGAGCCGTCACCTGGGACTGGGCCGCTTCGATCCCGCGGGCGGCGACCTCGGCTGCGCTGCGCACCGAACGTCGTGCCAGCCAGTCTGCGAGGTGTTTGACGCCAGCCTGGCGCAGGGCGGCCGGGGTCTGGTACTCGGTTAGCAGGACGACCGGTCCCTTGGCTGCTGAGTAGTCGAAAGCTCGTTCCAGAGCAGGGCAGATGCCAACGAGGGCATCGCGCAGGCGGTTGATCAGCCGTACCCGGTCGGCGATCAGGTCGGCCCGGTGAGCGGTGAGCAGCTGGAGATTGGCCACGGTCTCGTCCGGGAGGCTCAGGGGTGTGAAGTCCCGGCGCATACGCGCGGTATCGGCGATGACCAAGGCGTCCTTCGCGTCGGTCTTCCCTTCGCCGCGGTAGGCCCCGGACATGCGGTTGACCGTGCGTCCCGGCACATACACCACGCTCTGGCCATGAGCGATCAACAGTGCAAGCAACAGCGTCGAGGCCCGGCCGCAGATGTCCACCGCCCACCGCACCTCGTCGGCCATCTCGCACGCCGCCATCATCAGGGCCAGGATCTCGTCCTCACCATTGACGACCTTCCTCGAGAACACCTTCTCTCCGCGGGCGTTGACTCCGACCGCCCAGTGATGGGCCTTACCGGCATCGATGCCGACCCAGACCTGCTCATGACGTTCCGTCACCATCATCGCTCCGTTCCCAAGACACCAGCACTCTCTGGGTCCGGGAACACTCCGCCGCCAAGCCCTTAACCAGCGATGACCGCAGTTCTCAATCAGCAGCCGGAGCGTCCCGAAGGACCGGGCGGCCACTCACTCCGAGCCATCAACGGCAGGTCACCATCAGCCACACCCAGTCCTCCCGGACCACCAGCATTCTTAAGGGGTCACCATGCTCATCGTCACCCGCGAGGGTGACCGCCGCTGCAAGCTCCCGCCGCACCAGCGTGCCCTGGTCGCTCTGGTGTACCTGCGCAAG
>NZ_JBEXXE010000048.1:0-92627 GCF_040630255.1 Streptomyces sp. NPDC005820 | reverse complement strand
TCCCCCTCCCCCGCCCCCGCGGCCCCCCTCCTTCTTATTTTGTGTCCCCCCCCCTTTTGCGCCCTGGTGGGCGGGGGGCCCCCGCGCCGCCGCCCCCCCACCGCTCACAGGTCCGCCACCGCGCCGGTCAGTCGTCGTCGGGAAAATCGCCCGAGAACGCGGCGGCCATACGCAGCCATGGCTCCGCCTCGTCCTGGCGACCCTGGCGTTGCAGGGTGCGGCCCAGCATCAGATGGGCGTAGTGCTCCACCGGGTCACGCTCGACGATCCTGCGCAACTGCTCCTCGGCGCGCCTCAGTTGTGCGGAGTGGTAGTAGGCGCGGGCCAGCAGCAGCCTCGGGCCGGTCTGTTCCGGAGCCTCCTCGACGACGTCGACGAGCAGCCGCGCCGCGCCGCTGTAGTCCCTGGCCTCGAACAGCAGTCGGGCCCGCTCCCAGCGCTCCGCGGTGCTTTCCTCGTGCGGTCCGCCGACGCCGTTGTCGAACAGGTGCAGTGCGCTTGCCCACCGGTCGGGCGCCACTCCGTCACCGGTCCGGTATCCGTTGAAGTCGTCGCTCATCGCTTCCTCCGTTTCCGGGCGCCGCGCACGGCGGCGGTCTCAGACCGCCGGTGGGGCGGTCGGTGTGCCGGCCGCGTCGCGCGCGGCGAGCAGCGAGGCATGGGTGGGGGCGTCGGGGACGCCGGCGGGCCGGTTCTCGGCGAACTCCTTCCGCAGCGCCGGTACGACCTCCTCGCCGAGCAGGTCGATCTGCTCCAGGGCGGTCTTCAGGGGGATGCCGCCGCCGTCCACCATGAACAACTGACGCTGGTAGTCCCCGGCGTACTCGCGGAAGGTGAGGGTCTTCTCGATGACCTGCTCGGGGGTGCCGACGGTCAGCGGGGTCTGCTCCATGTACTCCTCCATGGAGAGCCCGCCGCCCATCACCGGTGAGCGGTCGAAGACCGGGCGGAACTCCCGGACGGCGTCCTGGGAGTTGTGGCGCATGTAGACGTGGCCGCCGAGGCCGACGACCGCCTGCTCGGGGCTGCCGTGGCCGTAGTGGGCGTAGCGCTGCCGGTACAGGTCGATCAGCTTCTGGGCGTGCTCCCTGGGCCAGAAGATGTTGTTGTGGAAGAAGCCGTCGCCGTAGTAGGCCGCCTGCTCGGCGATCTCGGGCGAGCGGATCGACCCGTGCCAGACGAACGGCGGGACACCGTCGAGCGGACGCGGAGTGGAGGTGAAGCCCTGCAGCGGTGTCCGGAACCTGCCCTCCCAGTCGACGACGTCCTCCCGCCACAGCCGGCGCAGCAGGGCGTAGTTCTCCACGGCGAGGTTGATGCCGTCGCGGATGTCCTTGCCGAACCAGGGGTAGACCGGGCCGGTGTTGCCCCGGCCCATCATCAGGTCGACGCGACCGTCGGCCAGGTGCTGGAGCATCGCGTAGTCCTCGGCGATCTTCACCGGGTCGTTGGTGGTGATCAGCGTGGTCGACGTGGACAGGATGATCCGCTCGGTGCGCGCGGCGATCCAGCCCAGCATCGTGGTCGGGGACGAGGGCACGAACGGCCTGTTGTGGTGCTCGCCGGTGGCGAAGACGTCCAGCCCCACCTCTTCCGCCTTCTGCGCGAGGGCGACCATCGCCTTGATCCGCTCGTGCTCGGTGGGCGTACGACCGGTGTGCGGGTCGGTGGCCACATCACCGACGGTGAAGATGCCGAACTGCATCGTCCTCAGCCTTTCCATGCGGTTGATACATCAACTATGCCGGTGCAACGCGGCCCCGGCCACGTCTGTTCCGCACCGCCGTCAGGCGCCGGACTGCGCGGGCCGCCTGTCCAGGTGCTCGACGACACGGTTCGCGACCTGGGCGAGCGTGCCGAGTTCCTGCGGGGTGAGGAGGTCGACGAAGAGCCGGCGGACCACGGCCACATGGCCGGGCGCGGCCGACGCGATCGTCTCCCGTCCCAGCGCGGTGATGACCACGAAAGCGCCGCGCCCGTCCTCGGGGCACTCCACCCGGCCGACCAGCCCCCGCCTCACCATGCGGGAGATCTGGTGCGACATCCGGCTCTTCTCCCACTCCACCGCCCTGGCCAGGTCCGCCGAGCGCATCCGGGCGTCGGGCGCCTCGGTGAGATGAACGAGCACGATGTAGTCGGCGGCCGACAGGCCGGACTCCGCCTGCAACCGGCGGCTCACCCGACCGTGGAGCCTCTCCTGCATCCTGACCAGACGGCGCCAGGCGTCGGCTTCCGCAGGACCGAGCCTTCGCGATGTCTCGTTCACACGGACCACTCAGCCAAGTTCCGCCTCCAGCCACCGCAGGATGTCGGGCGTGACCGCGTCGGTGATGTCGGCGAACCCGTCGTGGCGCTTGAGGTACGCGGCGACGTAGGGGCAGACCGGGACGATCCGTTTCCCGGACTCGCGCACGTCGGCGAGTGCCTGCCGGACCAACTGTGCGCCGAGCCCCTGACCGGCGAAGGCCTCGTCGATCTCGGTATGGAAGAAGACACGCTGCGCACCGCGGTCGCGGTAGGCGGTCAGACCGGCGCGTCGGCCGTCGACCAGGATGTCGTACCGGTGCCCGGCGTCCACCCGCTCGACGACCGGGGTGGTGGAGGACTCGCTCATGAGGGTGCCTTTCACGGAGGAGTTCAGCGGGTCGGTGGGTTCCGGCGCGGTCTGATGACGGCGTTCGGCAGGGCCGGGGCGGGAAGGCGGCCGCCGGGAAAGTCCTCGATGACGCCGAAGCGGTCGGAGGACGCCTCCCAGTCCGCGCGGGCCTTCACGATGTCCTCGTGGCTGCGCCCGACGAAGTTCCACCACATGACGATCTCCTCCCCGAAGGGAGGTCCCCCCAGGAGGACGGTCCGCGCCGGGGCGTCCGACTCGTTCACCAGGGTCAGGGTGTCCGAGCCGCGGGGAACGTAGCCGAGTTCGGCGGGCCGCAGCACGGTGTCGATCAGACGGACGTCCCCGCTGTCCACGAGGAGGCCGTGCTCGAAGGACGTGTCCACAGCGAGGGTGACCGTCGCGCCCGGTTCGACGACGATCTCGGCGCCGAGCAGCGGCGTGAAGGTCCGGACCGGGGAGGTCCGGCCGGCGAGCGAGCCCAGGAAGACCCTGATCTCGGCCCCGTCGACCCGTGCGGGTTCGGGCACGAAGTGCCGGAAGTCCCGGGCGGCGCCTCGGTGTTCCTCGGGCAGCGCCACCCACAGCTGGACGCCGTGGACGACGGTGGTGTTCGGGGTGGAGACCTCCGAGTGGGCGATGCCGTGACCGCCGGTCATGAGGTTCAGCTCGCCCGGCCGGATCAGGGCGCGGGTACCGAGGGTGTCGCGGTGCTCGATCTCGCCGCTGAACAGCCAGCTCACCGTCTGCAGGCCGGTGTGCGGGTGCGGGGGCAGGTCCATGCCACCCGACGCGGTGACCTGGTGCGGGCCGTAGTGATCGGCGAAGCACCAGGCGCCGATCAGGGTGCGCTCCCGCTGGGGCAGCGTCCGCCGTACGCGCATCGCCCGCGGACCGCCCAGGGGTACCGCGCGCGCCGGCAGGACGTCGACCCGGGGCGCCCCGGACGGCCTGTCCCCCTCGACGAGCGCACCACAGCGCAGCGCCGCGGCATCGGTTTCCACGTTGCTCACCGGGAGCACCTCCCACACGATCTGGTTGTCATATCAACTATGATGTCAGGATGACGGGCCGCCGCGATGCCGGGGCATCCGCTCAGGTCAGGCCGGTTCCTCGTCCAGCTTCGCCACCACGCGCTCGGAAACCTGAGCCAGCAACCGCAGCTCCGCCGGCGTGACGTTGTCGAGGAACAGCTCGCGCACGGCCTCCACGTGCCGCGGGGCGGCGGCCTCGATCATCGCGCGCCCCTCGTCCGTGATCACCACGAACGCGCCCCGCCCGTCCTCGGGGCACTCGTCGCGCACCACCAGCCCCCGCTTGACCATCCGGGCGATGTGATGGGACATCCGGCTCTTCTCCCACTCCAACGCTCTGGCGAGATCCAGAAACCGCTGCCGCCCCTCCGGCACGTCCGTCAGCTCGACGAGCACCGCGAAGTCCGCGGGCGACACCTTGGACTCCGTCTGCAGCAAGCGGGACAAGCGGCCCATGAGCCTCTCGTGCATACGGACGAAGCTCCGCCAGGCATGCTGCTCCTCCGCCGTCAACCAACGCACCGTCTGTTCCATGGAGAAAGTGTAAACGTAGTTGACAGTTCACCAAATAGCCTCCGGGCCGGCCGGTGACCGCGGAGGAGGCCTCGACCGGCTCCTTCGACGGCGCCGGGTCAGCCGGTCTGCATGTGCGCGGCGTTCTCGGCGAGCCAGTCGTCGAAGCTCTTGAGCGCCGGGTTGATCCCCCGCAGCAGGTCCAGGTCACGGGCGCCGGTGAACTCCTGGTCGAAGTCGCCGTAGTACTGGAACATGTTGGCGATCTCGTCACCCGCGGGAACGCCCAGGGAGCGGAAGACGTCGTAGGGCACCGACTGGAAGCGCACCGGCTCGCCGATCGCGGCACCGAGCTTCTCCGCGTACTGGGCGCCGGTCAGATGGTCGCCCGCGAGGCCGACGGTGTGGCCGATGAACCGCTCCGGGTCCTCGAGGACGGCCAGTGCCGTGCGGCCGATGTCGTTCACGTCCACGCCGGCCAGCAGCTTGCCGTCCTCCAGGGGCAGGGTCAGCGTCAGCACGCCGTCCTCGGCACGCCGGGGAGCCATCATCGACAGGAAGCCCTGGAAGAAGAAGGTGGTGTTCAGAAAGGTGGTCGGCACCCCGGCCCGCCGGAAGAGCTCGTTGCCCTCGCCCTTGGCGTCGAAGTGCGGGACGTTGTACTTCTCCTGCAGGACGGGCATCCGCTGGTCCTCCAGCGGCAGCAGTTCGCGGGTGTCCTCCAGCGTCGACCACACCACGTGCCGCAGCCCGGCGTCCTTCGCGGCCCGCGCCAGAACCTCGATCTCCTCCGTCTCCCTGGCCGCCGAGCCGTGGGCCCAGAAGTCGGTGACGAGGAAGGCGCCGTAGGCACCCTCGAACGCCTGGTGCACGGTCGGCTCGTCATGGAAGTCCGCGCGCACGACCTGCGCACCGAGCTCCGCGAGTTCCTTGGCGGCCGGCGAGTCGGGATTCCTGGTCAGCGCACGCACCGTGAACCCGGATTCCGGGTCCGCGAGGATCGCCCGAGCGGCACCGCCGCCCTGCGCGCCCGTGGCTCCGGCGACTGCGATGACCTTCTCGTCACTCATGTCATTGCCCCTTGCTCAAGGAGAGATCGTTGACGCATCAACCAAAGCACATTCCGGTTGATGCGTCAACCGAAAGCGAGAGGCAGGCGCGGTCGCCAGATCTTTGGTTGACACGTCATCTACATCGCGCAATTATTGATACGTCAACGAGTCCACGAAGGAGCCCACCCATGTCTGATCTCGTCTTCGGTCTGGACACGTTCGGCGACGTGCCGGAGGACGACTCCGGCAGGCCGGTGTCCTACGCGACGGCCATCCGGCAGGTCGTCGACGAGGCCGTTCTCGCCGAGGAGACCGGCGTCGACGTCATCGCGCTCGGTGAGCACCACCGCCCGGAGTTCGCGATCTCGACCCCGGAGACCGTCCTCGCCGGCATCGCCACCCGCACCGGCCGGATCCGGCTGTCCTCCGGCGTGACCGTGCTCAGCTCCGACGACCCGGTCCGGGTGTTCCAGCGGTTCGCGACCGTGGACGCACTGTCCAACGGCCGGGCCGAGGTCATCCTCGGGCGCGGCTCCTTCACCGAGTCCTTCCCCCTCTTCGGATACGACCTGAGCGATTACGACGTGCTGTTCGAGGAGAAGATCGAGCTCTTCGCCAAGCTGCTCGACGAGAAGCCCGTCACCTGGAGCGGCACCCGGCGCGCCCCGCTGGAGAACGCCGACGTCTATCCCAAGACGGAGTCCGGCCGGCTGACCACCTGGGTCGGTGTCGGCGGCTCGCCCCAGTCGGTCATCCGCACCGCCCACTACGGGTTCCCGCTGATGATCGCCGTCATCGGCGGCAGCCCGGAACGTTTCGCCCCCTACATCGACCTCTACCGGCGCGCCGCCGACCGGTTCGGCACGACCGCGCACCCGGTCGGCATGCACTCGCCCGGCTTCATCGCCGACACGGACGAGGAGGCCCGGCAGCTGCACTGGCCGAGCTACAAGGTCGTCCGGGACCGCATCGGCGCACTGCGGGGCTGGCCCCCGATCCGCAAGGAGGAGTACGACTCCGAGATCGAGCACGGCTCCCTCTACATCGGCTCCCCGGAGACGGTCGCCCGCAAGATGGCCCGCACCGTCAAGGCACTCGGCGTCGGCCGCTTCGATCTCATCTACGGCAACCAGTCGATCGGCGCCCGCCTGCGCGCGGTGGAGCTGTACGGCACCAAGGTGCTCCCGATGGTCCGCGACCTCCTCGCGGACTGACGCCCCGAACAGACCCGAACAGAGCCTTACTTACCTTTACGGACCCTCACGGAGAGGCCCACATGGACACCACGGCCGTACACACGGTCGGCATCCTGGGTGCCGGCAAGGTCGGCACCGTGCTGGCACGACTGGCGCTGGCAGCCGGCTACCGCGTTCTCGTCGCCGGTTCGGGTGACCCCGCGAGGATCGCGCTCACCGTCGAAGTCCTCACCCCCGGCGCGGTCCCGGTCACCGCGGCGCGGGCCGCGGCGGAGGCGGACGTCGTCGTCCTGGCGCTCCCCCTCGGCAAGTACCGCACCCTCCCCGCAGAGGCCCTGCGCGGCAAGCTCGTCATCGACGCCATGAACTACTGGTGGGAGGTGGACGGCATCCGCGAGGACCTCACCGACCCGCTGACCTCCTCGAGCGAGATCGTGCAGGCGCATCTGTCCGGGGCCCGCGTGGTCAAGGCGTTCAACCACATGGGCTACCACGATCTCGAGGACGGCGCCCGGCCGGCCGGAACCCACGGACGCAAGGCGATCGCGCTCGCCGGTGACGATCCGGACGACCTGGCCACCGTGGCGCGCCTGATCGATGCCCTCGGCTTCGACCCCGTCATGGCCGGCCCTCTAGCCGAAGGGGTCCGGCTCGAGCCGGGCACCGAGCCCTTCGGCGCCGACGTCGGCGCCGGGGAACTGCGCGCGATGCTCTTCCGCTTCCCGGAGTCGGAGCGCGGCCGCGCCGTGCTCGGCGCGCGGGCCGGGGCCCGGCGCCCCTGAACCCACCCATCAGGTCGCGCCACAACTGTGGCCAATTTCAGCCGTCAACAAGCATTGAATGCCACGATAATTGACACCCCGCACATCCGGGCAGCAGGATCGGGGCGCCGCGTGAAGGCGGCACCGGCAAGAGGGGTGACCTCCCGATGGCGTTTCAGGCAGGAGGGCAGCGGTCCGCACCGCGGCCCGTCCCCGAGAGTCCCGAGGCCCAGGCGTATCTGCAGGACTACGCCGTCTACCTGGAGGCCGTCCCCTTCCCGTCCGTCGTCCTGGACCACCGATGGGACGTGGTCCTGGCCAACACCGCTTTCGAGACACTTTTCCGTGAGGTCGGCCCGCATCCGACGGCCCAACCGGGCGACAACTTCCTCCGGTTCGTTCTCTTCCACCCCGACGCGGCCTCGGTCCTCGGCGACCACGAGGCCAGCTGGTGCCTGCCGATGCTGGCCTGCTTCGCGGCGGCCGTGGAGCGGCACGGACACGACGCGGGGCTGCAGGCGATCCGGCGGGAGATCGCCCAGGACCCGCTCATGGAGGCCGCCTACCGGCAGGGCCTGCCGCACTGGATCCGCGCGGTCGGCGAGGTCGCCGTGGAGCACGACGGCGCGGTCCGCCCGCTGCACCACCCCGACCCGCGCCGGGGCGCCACCCGGTGCCGTATCGTCGCCGAGACCCCACGGACCCTGCAGGACATGGGGTACACGCGGCTGACGATGGTGTTCCAGGAGCCCCGCCCCGCATCCGCGCCCCGCAGAGCCCGCCGCAGCACCCCCCGGCGCGCCACGAGCCACCTCAGCGTGGTCCCCGCCCCCCGGGCCTGACCGGGCACCGTCGGCGTTCAGGTCGCCGACGGCGCCCGGGTCGGCGACGCGCCCCTGGGAAGTCGGCTCCGGGGGTTCGGGTTCAGCAGCCGCAGCCCGCCGTCCGCGGGGTCGTCGCGGCCATCGCCACCGCCGTGGTGGTGGCGGCGATGCCGGCGGCTGAGCCGGCGGACTCCTGGTCCTGGAGGATGCGGCCGTTCACCATGTCCTTCATGACCTTCATGAACAGCTGGGTGCCGGAGGTGCCCACGACGAACGGGTTGTCGGCGCCGTCCGGTGCGCCGCGCAGTTCCTCCATGCGCTCCAGGCCGTGGTCGCAGAATCCGTGGTTGCTCAGTTCGACGTCCACCCCGACCCGCTTCATCCGTGAGCTGAAGCTCTGGGCGGAGGACAGGTAGGTCTGCTTGTCCGCGGTGGCGGTGGGCGGGTTGGTCCCGCCCCACAGCATCGCGGTGTGTGCGGTGCCCTGCCAGTGGGCGGGGAAGATCGGGGAGACGGTGCCCGGTGTGTGGCCGGGCGTGTGGTACAGCGTGACGGTGGTGTCGCCCAGGGTCAGCTCCTGGCCGTCGGTGATGTCCAGGTCGCGGGTGGGCGCGTTGGCCGGCTTGCTGGTGTCGAGGGTGTCCCAGTCGGCCGGCGCCATCAGCACGCGGGCGCCGTAGGTGTCGGCGAGGTACTGCGCTCCGCCGAAGTGGTCGCCGTGCGCGTGGGTGACGACCACGTACTTGATCGTCGACGGGTCGGCCCCGAGGGCCTTCAGTCCCGGGACGAGGGTCTGCTGGGCATCGGTGGGCGAGGTCAGGGCGTCGATGAGGATGATTCCGTCCGAGGTGAGAATCGCCGTGGCGGACACCCAGCCGATGCTCAGCACCGCGACGTCGTCGAAGATCTTCAGCGGCTGCGGCGCGGTCGGGCGCGGAACGGAGAAGCCGGAGGTGAGCGCGGCGACGAGGTCGGTGAGGATCGGGTTGTCACCGGCCAGTTCGGCGGCCCGGTCGAAGTAGTCCTGTGCGGTCGAGGCGGTCGCCGCACCGGCGAACTGCCCCCGCATCAGCGACGCCGCGCCGACGGTGACTGCCGTGGCGGCGCCGAACTGCCAGAAGCGGCGGCGGGTGAGGGACCTGTGGCGGGGGCCCTCGGGGAGTGCCGGGCGGGTCGTGTCGGCTGTCGGGTCGTTCATGGGGGTGGCTCCTTGTGGGGGACGGGGATCGGGGACCGACCGCGTCGGGCATGGCACGCGAGGTCCCTCCCGGTCCGTCGGCCGGGAGGGACGTCGGAGGTGCCGCCTGCGGGCGGCTTGTGCCGACCGGCCGCCGCGCGCGGTTCAGTCCTGCGGCGGCCGGTCGGCGGTTCCTCAGGCGGTGACGGTGGCCTGTTCGTTGTGCTGCCCGGTGTCGGTTCCGGTGCCGTCGAGGGGAACGTCCCGGCGTTCCTTGAGGAAGAAGGTGACGGTGAGTCCGACGACGGTGACGGCGGCGAGGTAGGCGCCGACCGAGTAGACGGTGCCGGTGCTGGTCTGGAGGGCCTCGGCGATCATGGGGGCGAAGGCCCCGCCGAGGACGGCTCCGATGGCGTACGACAGGGCGGCGCCGCTGTAGCGGACGGCGGTGGGGTACAGCTCGGCGAACAGTGCGGCCTGGGGGCCGTAGGTCAGTCCGAGGCCGATGCTGTAGACGACGAGGGCCAGGACGACGAGCCCCGTGCTGGCCGTGTTGAGCAGGGCGAAGAAGGGGAACATCCAGGCCAGCTGGATGATGAAGCCGATCCGGTAGACGCGGATGCGGCCGATCCGGTCGGACCAGATGCCCCCGGCCAGGGTGCTGGCCAGCCAGCCCACCGCGGCGACCATGACGCAGATCAGGATGGTCGTCGGGTTGATCTTCAGGTGGTTGACCGAGTAGGCCTGGACATAGCCGCCGGTGGTCATGTAGCCGACGGCGTTGTTGGCGGCGAAGAGCAGGGCGCCGGCGACGACGAGCGGCCAGTGGTGCCTGAACAGCGTGGCGAGCGGGGTGCGCGCGTGGTTCCCGGACTCCTTCAGCTCCTGGTAGACGGGGCTTTCGTCGACCTTGCGGCGGATGACGAAGCCGGCGGCGACGAGGACGACGCTCAGCAGGAAGGGGATGCGCCAGCCCCAGGCGAGGAACTGCTCGTCGCTGGTGAGGGCGGTGATCAGGGCGAGGACGCCGTTGGCCAGCAGCAGGCCCAGGGGGGCGCCGAGCTGGGGGAAGGCGCCGAACCTGCCGCGCTTGCCGGTGGGCGCGTGTTCCACGGAGATCAGTGCGGCGCCGCCCCACTCACCGCCGGCGGACATGCCCTGCAGGATGCGCAGGAAGACGAGGAGGACCGGGGCGGCGATGCCGATGGAGTCCCGGGTGGGCACCAGGCCGATGAGGGTGGTGGACACGCCCATCAGCACCAGGGTGGCGATCAGCATCGCGCGGCGGCCCAGCCGGTCGCCGAGGTGGCCGGCGAGAGCGGCGCCGACCGGGCGGAAGAAGAAGCTGATCCCGATGGTGGCGAACGAGATGATCAGCGAGTCCTCGCCGAACCCTTCGAAGAACACCTTGCTGAAGACCAGGCCGGTGCACAGGGCGTAGATGAAGAAGTCGTACCACTCGATGGTGGTGCCCGCCATGGCGGCCAGCGCGACCGTGCGGTAGCGGCGGCCGGGTGCCGTTGAGGGTTGGGACATGGCAAGTCCGATTCGTCGTCGGGTCGTCGTCGACCCGGAGCGGAGGGTGAGCGGTGGGGGATGGGGATCGGGGTGGGGGGTGACGCGGCGGCGCGGTGTGGGGGCGCGGGTCAGACCGCGTAGTCGGGGGCGATGCGGTCGATCCGGCGGCGCAGCGCGGTGAACAGGGTCCGGCCGGCCTGCGTACGGTCGCCCAGCTGGAAGGACTCCTTGGTCGAGCGCACGGCCGCGTCCAGGGTCACCGGCATCAGCGGCTGCCCGGAGGACTGGGCGGCCAGCTGGATCTCGCAGGCCCGCTGCAGGGTCCACAGGGCGGAGAACGCGGCGGGCAGCGTGGGGCCGAGCGCGAGCAGGCCGTGGTTGCGCAGGATCATCAGGTTGCGCTCGCCGAGGTCGGCCACCAGCCGCGGCTTCTCCTCGGAGTCGACGGTGACGCCCTCGAAGTCATGGTAGGCGACCATGTCGTGCAGCTGGGCGGCGTAGAAGTTGTCCGGGTCCAGTCCCCCGCGCAGACAGGCGACGCCGGTGCCGGCGGTGGTGTGGGTGTGCATGATGCAGTGCGCGTCGGGCCGGCTGGCGTGGATCACCGAGTGGATCAGCAGTCCCGCCTCGTTGACGGGCCAGTCGGAGTCGGACAGGACGTTTCCGTCGAGATCGATCTTCACCAGGTTCGAGGCGGTGACCTCGTCGTACGTCAGACCGAACGGATTGATCAGGAGGTGGCCCTCCTCGCCGGGCACGCGCAGGGTGATGTGATTGAAGATCATCTCGACCCAGCCGAGGTGGTCGAAGATCCGGTAGCAGGCAGCCAGTTCGCGTCGCGCCTGCCACTCCGCTCCACTCATGCCGACAGGCTTCTTCGTGCTCGTCGGGGTGTCCAGAACGGTCACTGCCGTGCTCCTTGGTCCATGGGGGTCGCCGCCACGTGGAGGCGTGCCTCGGTGTCCAGGAGCATGAGCGGGCGAACCCCCGTCGGCCAATGTCGAGGGCGCCATGAAAAGTGGTCGGGCACTGTGCGATCCGACACTACGTCCGGGTCAGTGCGGTCAGTTCCAGCGTCAGCAGGAGGCGCCGCGTCGGGTCGTCGAGCGACACCCCGAAGAGCTGTTCGGCACGGCGCAGCCGCAGCCGCAGCGTGTTCTGGTGGATGTGCAGCGCGCCGCTGGCCGCGACGACGTCACCGAAGTGCCGCAGATACGCGAGCAGGGTGGCCGCGTACTCGGTGGCGTGCTCGGCGTCGTACGCCCGCAGGCGTTCCGCGATGCCGGTGCGCAGTTCGCCGTCGTCGCGTACCGCGCCCACGAGCCGCCGCAGCACCAGCTCCGGCCGCAGGTCGTCGGTGCGGTACCCGCCCGGATCCGCGCGCTGTTCCCGGAGGTGGTCCAGCGCGGCGTCGATGTCGCGGCGGGCCCTGAGCAGAGGGGAGAGCGCGCCCACGGTCGGTGAGCCGACCGCGAGGAACGAGCGGTGCAGACTGTGCCGGGCCCGGTCCAGGAGGTGGTCGAGCAGGACGCCGGTGGACACGAGCCCGGAACCGGCGGCCGGGAGCAGGACGTAGACCCGCTCGCCGAGCAGGGTGGCCGCCGGTTCGTAGCCGAGCGAGCGGCTGTCCAGGACGGCGAGATCCACCAGCCGCAGCAGCGCGGCGCGCCGCCGGGCCGCGACGGCGGCGTCGGACGCCTCGTCCTCCTCGCCCACGGCCTCGCTCAGCCCGACCAGTACGCCGGGGAGGCGGACGCCGCCGGGCAGGTCGCTCTGCCCCGACCGGCCCTCCAGCGCGGAGCGCAGAGCACGGTCGCGGCTCTCCTGCTCCGCGTCGACCTGGCGGCGCAACGCCAGCAGGTGCAGGGCCGCCACCCGGGCGGCCTCCTGCAGCGCGGGCCCGCAGTCCGGCACCGAGGCCTCGTCGGGGAACGCGGCCCACAGGGAGCCGAGCACGTCCTCGCCCGCCCGTACGACCACGGCCATGCGCGGCAGACTTCCGGACCTCTGGTGGCGTACGACCGCGTCGCTCGTCCACACCTTCCGGTCCAGGTGATCGGCGATCGCGTCCTCGGGCACGCGCCGGCCCAGGATGCCCTGTCGCCGGGTCTCGTCGATGGGCTGGTCGGGCAGGTTCGAGTAGGCGACGATGATCTGCTGGGTGTCCATGATCGCGACGGCCCCGCCGACGATGCCCGCGACCGCGTTGGCCAGGGAGAACAGATCGCCCCCCGTCGGCGAGCCGCCGGGTTCGGAGTCCGCCGCGCGCGCCGCCAGGACGGTGGTGACCAGGCGCTGGACGCGCGTCCACGGCATCTGCGGATTGACGGCCAGGACCGGAACCCCGGTGGGGCGGATCCGGGCCAGCAGGTCCTCCCGCGCGGGGACGGCACACTTGACGGCGAGCGCGCACGACGTGGCCGCCGCGGTGCGCAGGGCGGCGTCCATCGCGTCGGGGTCCGCGATGTCCACGCCGACGCCGAGCAGCAGGTGACCGGACGCGGTCGCCTGTACGACCTCGTGACTGTCCAGCAACTCGACACCGGCGACGCGCGGTTCGGCCTCGGCTCCCTCCGACAGCACGCTGACGACGTCGTCCTGCAGGGCGGTGACGAGCTGCTCGAGGAGCATGGCGGTCATACGGGATCCTCCCGGCCGAGACACAGGGGCCGACCGAACACAAAGGGCCGACCGAAACACAGAGGGATGTCGGAACCTACATCAGGTGACCCTCGCGAGTGTAGGCACCGACATTGCCGCGGTCCGGGCCGCGGCGCATGCTCGCTGCCATGGGACATCGGATCACCATCGTCGGACCGGGCGCGATCGGCACCACCCTCGCCGGGGCGTTCGCCCTGTCGGGCGCCGAGGTCTCCCTGCTCGGCAGACCGGGCCCGCACCTGGACGCGATCGCCGCCGAGGGGCTCGTCCTGTGCGGCCGCAAGACGGGAGCCGAGGAGCGGCACCGCTTCCCCACGGCATCCGACGCCGGGCGGCTCCCCGTCCCGGATCTGGCCGTCCTCTGCGTCAAGAGCCGGCATCTGCTGTCGGCGGCACGCTCCGTCCGCACCTGGATCGCGCGGGGCACGGACGTCCTCGTCGTGGCCAACGGAGTGCCCTGGTGGCTGCTGTCCACCGTCGAGCACACCGGGGGAAACCCCGTCCTGCGCTCGGTGGACCCCGACGGAGAGCTGCTGGCCCTGCTGCCCGCCGAGCGCGTGATGGCGGGCGTCGCGCACTTCAGCAGTGCCGTCGACGGACCGGGCCGGGTGCGACACGTCAGCGGGACCAGGTTGATCATCGGTGACCCGACCGGCGGATTCTCCGATCGCGTCACGCGGTGCGCCGCGGCCCTGGCGGCCGGCCCCCTCGACGCGGAAGCCGGCACGGACATCCGCCGCGACCTCTGGGAAAAGCTGCTGGGCAACGTCAATCTCAACCCCGTCAGCGCGCTCACCGGCGCCACCGTCCTGGACATCCTCGACGACCCCGACGTACGGCGGCTGTGTGCCGCCATGTTCGAGGAGACGGCGGCCGTCGGAGCCGCCCTGGGCATCGACAGCACCATGACGGCGGACGAGCGGCTCGCCGTCGCCCGCGGGCTCGGCGCGTTCCGCACCTCCATGCTGCAGGACGCGGACCGCGGCCGGCCCCTCGAACTCGACGCCATCGTCGGCGCCGTACGCGAACTCGCGCGCCGCACCGGCGTCGCCTCCCCCTCCCTCGACGCCGTGCACGGACTGCTCGCCCTGCGCGAACGCGTCCGCGGCCACGACCAGACGCCCGGCACCTGAAGGAGCCCCGTGCCACACCCCTCGGGGAACCCACCGTCGAAGATCATCGCTGTCCATCTGAACTACCCCGGCCGGGCCGGGGAACACGGACGGACCCGCGAGGCGATCGTGCGGCCGGACGGCTGTGAACTCCTCGGCTTCGAGGGCGAGATCGCGCTCGTCATCGGCTCACGCGCCCAGCGCGTGACGCCGCGGGACGGCTGGTCGCACGTGCGCTGGGTGACGGCCGCCAACGACGCGGGCGTGTACGACCTGCGGTACGCGGACCGCGGCTCCAACCTCCGCTCCAAGGGCGCCGACGGCTTCACGCCGATCGGCCCGCGGCTGCTGGACGCCCGCCGGCTCGGCCCCGCCGCACTGCGCCTGCGGACCTGGGTCAACGGTGAGCCGGCCCAGGACGACACGACCGACACCCTGCTGTTCCCCTTCGGCCGGCTGGTCACCCTGGAGCCGGGGGACGTGATCCTGACCGGAACCCCGCGGGCGCCTCGGTCGTCTCGCCGGGCGATGTGGTCGAAGTCGAGGTCACCGGGGGCGGACTGACCACCGGAAGGCTGCGCAGTCCGGTGACCGCCGGGCCCCCGCTGGAGCCGTACGGAGCGATGCCCAAGCCCGACCCCGCCGAACGGGACGCCGCGTACGGTGCCGCCGGCCCCCTTCTGGACCCCGGGCTCGAAGCGGGCCTGAGATCGGTGACGGTCGCGACCCTGAGCGCCCAGCTGCGCGCCCGGGGCCTGCCCCACATGTCCGTCGACGGCGTACGACCACTGCGGCCGGCCCCGGCGAACATGGTCGGCGTCGCCCACACCCTGCGGTATCTGCCGCTGCGCGAGGACCTGTTCCAGCGGTACGGCACCGGCATGAACGCCCAGAAGCGGGCGATCGAGGAGCTGTGCCCGGGCCATGTCCTCGTCATGGACGCCCGCCGGGACGCGAGTGCGTTCTCCTACGTCGTGCGCACCCCGGAGGACGTCGACAAGGCGGAGAGGTTCTTCACCGGCCTGGGCCAACCGGTCAAGCGACTGAAGAAGGACGAAGGCAGGTGCTGCGCGCCGCGGACCTGTTCGGCGTGGTGTGCAAGGAACACCACATCGAACGCGGCCCGGGCCGGCACGGCGTCTCCAACGCCTTCTACCTGTACCTGCGCGACCCCGACGGCCTCGGCTGACGCGTCTCGGTCCGCGGCTCTGTCGGGGTCCGCAGCGCGAGTCGGCGTCACCGTGTCACGGCCGGCCGTGTGGCTCGCTCCAGTTGCTGGATGACCGAGGTGTACGCCGCTCCGGTGGCGTGGTGGAGGCCGATCTCGCAGGTGCGGTTGGCGCTGAGATGGGCCTGGGCGTCGAGTTGCCCGACCTCCTCCGCCTCGGCCGCCGTCGCGCTCTCCGTCAGTTCCCGGTGCAGGAAGCCCCGGTCGCCGGCGAACCCGCAGCAGGACTCGGCGATCGGCTGGACAACGGTGTCGGCGACCGCCTGCGCGACGGCCTTCAGAGCCGAGCCGTTGTCGGTCTGCTGCATCGAGCAGGTGGTGTGGACCACGGCGGTGGCGACCCGGTCGGTGACCGTGAGGTGGGGCAGCAGTTCCTTCTGGGCCCAGTCGACGGCGTCATGGATGGCGAGGCGGCTGTGGCGGTCCCGGTCGGCCGGGCTCAGGTAGGGCACCACGTCGCGGACGGCGCCGAGTGAGCAGGAGGAGGCGTCCATGACGACCGGCAGCCGTCCCTCGTCGGTCCATCGCCACAACCGGTTCACGAGCATCCCGGCCATGGCGGCGTGCCCCTTCTCGTAGCCCTTGCTGTGCCAGACGGTGCCGCAGCAGGTGCCCGCCACGTCGTCGGGGATCCACAGCGGCCTGCCGGCCCGGTCCGCGAGCGTGACGAGGGCCTGGACCACCGTCGGCCCGCTCTCGCCCTCGGGCGCGCCGAAGATGCGGTTGACACAGGCGGGTACGTAGACGGCGTGCGCGGTCGGCCGTCGGGTGGCGGGCAACCGTCTCGGCGCGGCCTGCGGCATCTCGGGCAGCCAGGCGGGGACCAGTTCGGCGCCCAGTACGCCACGGGCGGCGGAGGTGACGGCGCGCAACGGCGCGTCACCGGCGACGTCCGCGGTGCGCCGCGCGACGCCGACGGCGACCCGGGCGACCCCTTCCAGACCTGCCCAGTGCCGTGCGGCCCAGGTGGCGGCGCGTTCGGCGAGGGGGCCGTGCCCGGCGTGCCGCAGCTTCTTCATGGCGGCGCCGGTGTCGATGTCCACGGGACAGCTGACGGCGCAGCTCGAATCCCCGGCGCAGGTGTCCACGGCGTCGTAGGCGTAGTCCCGGGTGAGGGAGAGCACGAGGGGGGAATCGGCCCGATGGCGGGCCATCTCCCGCTGGAGCGCGATGCGTTGGCGGGGTGTGGTGGTCAGGTCGTGACTGGGGCAGGCCGGTTCGCAGAAGCCGCACTCGATGCACGGGTCCAGGGCCGCGTCGACCGGGGGCAGCGTCTTGAGGTTGCGGACGTTGGCGTTCGGGTCGTCGTCCAGGATCACGCCCGGGTTGAGGATGCCGTGCGGATCGAGGGCGGCCTTGAGCCGCCACATGAGCCCGACGGCGACGCCTCCCCACTCCTGGGTCACGAACGGCGCCATGTTGCGCCCGGTGCCGTGCTCGCCCTTGAGCGCGCCCCCGTAGATGTTCAGCACCAGGTCGGCGAGATCCTGCATGCAGGTGCGGTAGCGGCTCACATCCTCGGGTGAGGAGGGGTCCAGCATGAGCGGGAAGTGAAGGTTTCCGGCGGACGCGTGCCCGGCGATGGGCGAGGCGAAGCCGTGCGACTCGAGGAGGAGGAACAGATCGCGGGCGGCTTCGGCCACCCGGTCCGGGGGGACGCAGACATCCTCCACCAGCAGCACGGTGCCCGCGGGACGGGTGCTGCCGACGGCGGCCAGGAGGCCCTTGCGGACCCTCCAGTAGGCGCCGGCGGTGGCCGAGTCCCGGGTGAACTCCCCCAGCACGGGAACGGGGGAAGCGGCCAGCACCGCCTCGGCACGCTCCTGCTGCACGCTCAGGTCGTCGAGATCGGCGGCCCGGAACTCCACCAGCAGCGCGGCGTCCTGCGCGTCCTCGGTGAGTTCGGCGAGCCAGCGGGGAGCCCCCGAGACGCCCGCGGTGGAGCGCAGGGACGGAGCGTCCAGGAGTTCGACGGCATGGGCACCGGCCTCGACCAGGTCGGGGACGAGGGCAGCCGCCTCGTGCAGGCCGGGCAGCCGCAGCAGCGCGGTGCAGTGGTGGCGGCCGAAGGGCACGGTGTCGAACACGACCTCGTCGAGGAAGCCGAGGGTGCCCTGCGAGCCGACCATGAGACCGCGCAGGATCCCGGCGGGGGTGTCGGCGTCCAGGAAGGCGTCGAGGCGGTAGCCGTTGGTGTTCTTGATGGCGAACTTGGTCCTGATCCGGTCGCACAGCGCCGGGTCGGCCTCGAGTTCCTTCTTGATGGCCATGAGCTCACGGACGAGGGCGGGTTCGGCGTGCTCCAGGTGTGCGTCGGCGGCGGGGTCGGCGGTGTCCACGACGGTGCCCGAGGCGAGGACGACGCGCAGGGACCGAACCGTGTGGTACGCGTTGTGCACCACCCCGCAGGACATGCCGCTGGCGTTGTTGGCGACCACTCCGCCGATGGTGGCCGAGGCGCTGCTGGCGGGGTCGGGGCCGAGCATCCGGCCGTGCCGGGCGAGTTGCGCGTTGGCGCGTGCGATCACGGTCCCGGGACGGGCGCGCAGTACCCGCCCGCCGTCCTCGACGGAGGCGCCGGCGAAGTGCCGGCGCACGTCCACCAGGATGCCCGACCCCTGGGACTGTCCGTTGAGGCTGGTCCCCGCGGCCCGGAAGGTCACCGGCAGGTCGTGGCGGTCGGCGAAGCCCAGTACGGCTGCGACGTCCGCCGCGTCGCGCGCCCTCACGACCACGCGGGGCAGGTAGCGGTACGGGCTCGCGTCGGAGGCGTAGCGGGCGAGGTCGGTGGGACGGGACAGCACCTGCTCCGCTCCGACCAGTGCGGCCAGCCCCTCGCGCAGCCAGTCCGGGGTGGCGACGGGAGCGCCGTCCGCTCCGCCGGCCGCTCGACCGGTGGGCAGCGCGGCACGCAGCCGAGCCAGTTTCTTCATGTCGTCTCTCCTGAGATGTGCGTGCCGGCCGGCGGTCGCGGGCCTGCACGGGTCAGGCAATGACTTGAGTGTCTCCCCGGGTTTTCTCGACTGCTATGTTGATTTCACTCAAGAGTGCGGGGTTCAGTGAGGCAATGACACAAACACCTCCCGCTTCCGGGGAAGTGCCGGCTTCGGCGACGCTCGCCTCTCTGCTGGACGCGGTCGGCGACACCCTGCTGAAGCCGCTCGAGGCTCCCTTCGGCCTGGATGTCCCCGTGAGCGAGCTGGAGATCCTCGATCCTCCTCACGCGGCCGGCGCGACCCCGGGCGCCATGCTGTTCGGCATCGGTGTGCGCGCCGCCTCGCCGGAGGCCGAAGCGGCCCTCCGCACGGCCGCCCGCGCCCGGTGCACCGCCGTCGTGGTCAAGCTGCACGGGGAGGACCCGGCCGGGTTGCGCGCTCTCGCCCGGGAACAGGGCATCGCTCTGCTGGCGGCGGACGACGAGGTGAACTGGCGCCATCTGGACACGCTTCTCTCCGCGGTGCTCGCGAGCCGGTCCGGACAGGGTGCGACGGGCGGCGAGGAGGGAGCGTGGGACGACCTGTTCGACCTCGCCAACGCGACCGCCGCCCAGCTGCGCGGCGCGGTGGCGATCATGGACGACCGTTACCGGATCATCGCGTACTCCACGATCTCCGGTCAGCCCACCGACGAGGTGCGGCGCCAGGGGATCCTCGGCCGGGAAGTGCCGCAGGCCTTCCAGTCCCTGCACGCCGACCCCCGGTTGCGACAGCGGCCCCAGCCCGTACGGTTCACCGGGCACGGCGCTCTGCCACGCGTCGCGGCCGGCATCCTGGCCGGCCGCGTCACGCTGGGCTCCATCTGGGTCATCGACGCCGACGGCGGCATGGGAGCGGGCGAGGAGCGGGCACTGCGGGACGCCGCGGACCTGGCGGCACTGCGTCTGTTGCGTCACCGCAACTCGCGCGACATGGCTCGCAGGGCCCGTGAACAAGCACTGCGCGGCGCCCTCCTCGGCGAGGAGCTGCCCGCCACCGGCTCGCTCGGCTCGCACGGCCCCGGATTCGTCGTCGTCGCCTTCGAGCACGCGGAGACGGAGACCGATGTCAGCGAACCCGACATGGCGCACATCATCGAGCTGATCACCAGCAGCGCACAGGTCCAGCATGTCCGGGCCAGCACCGTCCAGCTCGACGGAGTGGTCTACTCGCTGCTGCCGGCCGACCCGTCCACGACCGGCGCGGTGGGAGGAGAACTGGCGGGAGGCGTCCTGGAGCGCATCCGGGTCATGCTGGGGGTCCGGCTGCGCGCCGGGATCGGCGGCCACGCACCCGCCCTGTCCGCGGTGCAACGCTCACGCCAAGAGGCCGACGCCGCGCTCGGCGTGCTGGCCCACCGCGGGCAGGACCATGCCGTCGCGGACTTCCAGGAGGTGCGTGCGGAGTCGTTCTTCCTGCGGCTCCGCGCGGATCTCGACGCGTTCGACGCGGTGCGGCTCGACGGGCTGGAAGCGATGCGCGAGCACGACGAACGCAACGGCACGGAGTACACGCGCACCGTCTACGCGTACTTGCGGTGTCTGGGCGACAGCACCCGAGCCTCTGCCGAGATGTACGTGCACCCGAACACACTGCGCTATCGCATCAGGCGGGCGGGGGAGCTCTTCGGCATCGACCTCCAGGACCCCGACGAGGCACTGCTGCTCTGGCTCCGGCTCCGACTGCGGCACTGACGACGCTCGTACCGCTGCGCCCGCAAGGCCCCCCGTAACAAGACCTGCGGCCCCACCGTACGACCGGACAGGTGCGTACGGCGGGGCCGCCGGTATGGCTTGCGCCTAGAAGTTGCCGCGCCTGGCCTGCTCGCGTTCGATCGCCTCGAACAGGGCCTGGAAGTTCCCCTTGCCGAAGCCCAGGGAGCCATGGCGCTCGATGAACTCGAAGAACACCGTGGGCCGGTCGCCGATCGGCTTGGTGAAGATCTGCAGCAGGTAGCCGTCCTCGTCGCGGTCGACGAGGATGCCCCGCGAGGCCAGTTCCTCGATGGGCACGCGGACATGGCCGATCCGGGCGCGCAGTTCCGGGTCGGTGTAGTAGCTCTCCGGCGTGGCGAGGAACTCGACGCCCCGGGCCCGCAGCACGTCGACAGTCCTGATGATGTCGTTGGTGGCGAGGGCGAGGTGCTGGGCGCCCGGACCACGGTAGAAGTCCAGGTACTCGTCGATCTGCGAACGCTTCTTCCCGACCGCCGGCTCGTTGAGCGGGAACTTCACCCGGTGGTTGCCGCTGGCGACGACCTTGCTCATCAGCGCCGAGTACTCGGTGGCGATGTCGTCGCCGATGAACTCGGCCATGTTGGTGAAGCCCATGACGCGGTTGTAGAAGTCGACCCACTCGTCCATCCGCCCGAGTTCCACGTTGCCCACGACGTGGTCGAGCGCCTGGAAGAGGCGCCTGGGCTCGCCGTCGGGCTTCACGTATCCCGAGCTGCGGGCCACGTATCCGGGCAGGTAGGGGCCGCTGTAGCGGGAGCGGTCCACCAGGGTGTGGCGGGTCTCGCCGTAGGTGGCGATGGCGGCGGTCCGGACGGTGCCGTGTTCGTCGGTGACGTCGTGCGGTTCCTCCAGCACGGTCGCGCCCTGCGCCCGGGCGTGGCCGACGCACCGGTCGACATCGGGCACCTCGAGAGCGATGTCGATCACGCCGTCACCGTGGCGGTGGTGGTGGTCGAACAGCGGGCTGTCCGGGGCGACGCCGCCCTTGAGCACGAACCGGATCGCTCCGGAGCGGAGGACGTACGCGTGGTGGTCGCGGTTGCCGGTCTCCGGACCGGAGTAGGCGACCAGCTCCATGCCGAAGACCACCTGGAAGAACAGCGCCGCCTGCGTCGCGTTGCCCACGGCCCAGACCACCGCGTCCCAGCCGGTCACCGGGAAGGGGTCGCCCTCCGCGTCGTACTCGACGAGCCCGACCAGTTGCCGGAGCTGCGGCAGGTCGAGCTCCGCCAGCCGTTCCTGGCTCGTGAGGGTCTGTTCCATGCTCATGCGCCGTCCTCCTGGGTGTCCTGCTTCCAGCACGTGGCGCACAGGACACACCGGCGTTCGTCACCTGCACAAGAGTCCCCTTCTAAGCTGTTCAAGCTGCTCACTTTGCCTGCCTGACAGCGGCTTCATGTATGCAATCTGCCTAGCTGGAAGAAGGTGATCACCGTGACTGACGGACAGCCGCTGGACTCGTTGGACATCGACCTGCTCCGCCTGCTGCGGGACAGCCCGCGAGCCGGCGTCCTCGAGCTGTCGCGGACGCTCGGGGTCGCCCGCGGAACCGTCCAGGCACGACTCGACCGGATGGAACGCAGCGGCGTCCTCATCGGATTCGGCCCCGAAGTGGACGTGGGCGCGGCGGGCTTCCCGGTCCAGGCGTTCGTGACGCTGGAGATCGCCCAGGGCGCGCTCGACGACGTCGCCGCCGAGCTGGCCGCCCTGCCCACCGTGCTGGAGGCGTACGCGACGACGGGAGCCTCGGACGTGCTGTGCAAGCTGGCGGCCTCGTCGCACCAGGACCTTCAGGAGACCTTGCTCGCTCTGAACCGCTCGCCCACGGTGGCCCGCTCGACGAGCGTGATCGTGCTGTCGGTGGTGGTGGCGCCCAGGGTCCTGCCGCTGCTGGAGTCCCGGCATCACGGTGCGCCCCGGCGGTCTCCCGCCTACCACGACAACCGGTGACGGGTCAGGACCTGCTGAGCACCGCCAGTCGCGAGGCCGCCTCCCGCACCCGCGCGGCGACGCGCTCGTCGTCGAACTCGTGCATGGCCACCACGCCGACGGAGGCACCCACCGTGCCCGGGACCTCGAACCCCGCCGCGACCCCGGTGGCGCCCTGCTGGAGTTGTCCCGAGGTGATGCTGTAGCCCAGTTCCCGGGCCCGCACGACCTCCTCGGGTTCATCGGGCCAGGGCGGCTGCAGCGCGAGGATCGCGACGCCGTTCGCGCCTCTCTCCAGGGGGTGCCGCACACCGATGCGGTAGCCCACCTGGACCGGGCCGTGCTGGACGGTCGGCTCCGCTCCCGCCACGGGAACGCACTCCCGCGCGCCGTGTGCCACCGTCAGGAACGCGGAGGCGCCGGTGTCGTCGGCGAGCTCCTGCAGAACCGGCTGGGCCGCCAGTACGAGCTGGCGCTGGAACCGCCCCGCGAGCGTGGCGGCACCGGCGCCGAGCCGGACCCGCTTGCCCTGCCGGGAGACCAGGGCGTGCTCCTCCAGCGTCTGCACGATCCGGTACGCGATGGCCCGGTCGATCCCGAGCTGCGCCGCCAGATCCGCCACGGTCAGGCCGTCGGCCGCCAGAGAGATCACGCCCAGAGCCCGGAGCCCACGGTCCAGACCTTGCAGGGTGGCCATCTACACCTCCTGATCCCGCGGCCGCGCTCGGCACCCGCGGAAACCGACAGATCTTCTTCGGGCGCCACGTTAGAGCACGTCAGGGGAGTCGACCTTGACGGGGCTGTCGCCAGGACTTAATTTCGGCTCGTTGCTCTTATCGCACAAAAATGTGCGCTCAGCGCACAGTACTGGACTGCACTGGAGAGAGACGTGCCGTACTACCACCGGGCGGGCGCGGTTCCGCCGAAACGTCACACCCAGCACCGTGACCCGGACGGGAAGCTCTACTACGAGGAGCTGATGGGCGAGGAGGGGTTCTCCTCGGACTCCTCGCTGCTCTACCACCGGCACATTCCGTCGGCGGTGCGGGAGTTCCGCGTGTGGGACCTCGGGGACCAGTCCCTGGTTCCCAACCATCCCCTGCTGCCCCGTCACCTCTCCACGCACGAGCTGTTCCCGGAGGGCGCGTCCGGCATCGACGCGGTGACCGGCCGCAGACTGCTGCTGGGCAACGAGGACGTGCGGCTGGCGTATGTCGTGGCCGACGCGCCGAGCCCGTACTACCGCAACGCGATCGGCGACGAGTGCCTGTACGTCGAGGCCGGGCGGGCCCGCGTGGAGACGGTCTTCGGCGATCTGGAGGTCGGCGACGGGGACTACGCGATCGTCCCTCGGGCGACCACGTACCGGATCGTCCCCGACGGCGTCGTACGGATCTGTGCGATCGAGGCGAACTCGCACATCGGGCCGCCGCGGCGCTATCTGTCCCGGCACGGCCAGCTCCTGGAACACGCGCCGTACTGCGAGCGCGACCTCCGTCTCCCGGACGGGCCGAGGACCGTGGAGGGCGAGAACGTCGACGTCCACATCAAGCACCGGGGGCCCGGCGGTGTCGCCGGGACCGTCCACACGGTGCCGCACCACCCCTTCGACGTCGTCGGCTGGGACGGCTGCCTCTACCCGTACGTGTTCAGCATCCGTGACTTCGAGCCGATCACGGGCCGGGTGCACCAGCCGCCGCCGGCCCACCAGGTCTTCGAGGGCCACAACTTCGTCGTCTGCAACTTCGTTCCCCGCAAGGTGGATTACCACCCGCTGGCCGTCCCGGTGCCGTACTACCACTCCAACGTCGACTCCGACGAGGTGATGTTCTACTGCGGCGGGGACTACGAGGCGCGCAAGGGCTCCGGGATCGGGCAGGGCTCGCTCTCGCTCCACCCGGGCGGCCATCCGCACGGTCCTCAGCCCGGCGCGACAGAACGGTCGATCGGCGCGGAGTTCTTCGACGAACTCGCGGTCATGGTCGACACCTTCCGGCCCCTGCAGCTCGGTGAGGCGGCCCTCGCGACGGACGACGGCGTGTACGTCCACTCCTGGGAGCCGAAGCGATGAGCGAGCCGCAGACGCCGACGGTCCCGCCGGTGCTCGCCGGCCTGTTCGACGACGCGGCCGTCTTCCCGCCCGGCAGCCTGCCGATCGAGGAGGCGGTCCCGGCCCATGTGGAACACACCCGCGGCGCCCATGCCGGGCTGGTCGGTCCGTTCGTCCTCGCCGCCAAGGACCTCGACCGGCTCGCCGAACCGACGGGCGGCCTCGCCGCGCGGTCCTTCGACCTCTCGGTGACCGTGCCGCTGCCGGGCGTCTGCGACGCGATCGCCGCGGCGGACCGGATCCCTGCCGTACGGCTGGTCGCGCTGGAGGTCACCGTCCCCGACGGGGTCGCCGCCGAGGAGGTCGTACCGGCCCTGACCGAGGCGCTCGGCGGGAACGACACCGCCACCGTGTACGTGGAGGTGCCGCGCGACGCCCGGCGCGACGCGCTGCTCGCCGCCCTCGCCGGAACCCCCTGCCTGGCCAAGTTCCGCACCGGAGGCGTACGCCCCGAACTCCACCCCGACGAGCGCGAACTCGCGGCGGCCGTGCTGGCCGCGGTGCGGGCCGGGGTCGCGTTCAAGGCGACCGCGGGGCTGCACCACGCCCTGCGCAACACCGATCCGGAGACCGGCTTCGAACAGCACGGCTTCCTCAACCTGCTCCTCGCCACCGACGCGGCGCTGCGGGGCGCCGAGGAGACGGAGCTGGTCCGGCTGCTGGCCGACCGCGACGGCGAGCAGGTCGCCGAGCGGATCCGCGCTCTGTCGCCGCGGGTGCGTGAGGTCTTCCGCTCCTTCGGCACCTGCTCCGTCGCCGAACCCGCCACCGAGTCGGTCGCGCTGGGACTGCTGCCCGCCGCGACCCTCGCCGATCTCACCGAGGTGTCCCCATGACCAGCACCCTCCGGTTGACCGTCCCGGCCGACTCACCGTTCGGCCTGGCCAACCTGCCCTACGGCGTCTACTCGGCCCCCGGCCGCGAGCCACGGGTGGCGACCCGCTACGGCGACCACGTCATCGATCTGGCCGTGCTGCTGGACGACGACGTCTTCGCCCGGGCCGGCCTGAACGACTTCATGGCCCAGGGCCACGCCCGCTGGGTCGAGGTCCGTGCCGCGATCACCGAGCGGCTCCGGGGCCCGGTTCCCGCGGAGGCGGTCCACGCCCTGGACGCGGTGACGCTGCGCCTGCCGTTCGAGGTCGCCGACTACGTCGACTTCTACGCCTCCGAGCATCACGCCGCCAACCTGGGCAGGCTGTTCCGGCCGGACAACCCGGACCCGCTGATGCCGAACTGGAAGCACCTGCCGGTCGGTTACCACGGGCGAGCGGCCTCCGTCGTCGTCTCGGGCACCGACATCGTCCGGCCCTCGGGACAGCGCAAGGGCCCCGAGGACCCCGCACCGGTCTTCGGGCCCTCGACTCGCCTAGACATCGAGGCCGAGCTCGGTTTCGTCCTCGGGACCGGCAACGCCATGGGTGAGTCCATCGGCGCCGAGGACGCGGAGCGGCACATCTTCGGGGTGGTGCTCTTCAACGACTGGTCCGCGCGCGACATCCAGGCCTGGGAGTACGTCCCGCTCGGCCCCAACCTGGGCAAGTCGTTCGCCTCCACGGTCTCGGCGTGGGTGGTGCCGCTGCTCGCCCTGGACGCCGCCCGGCTCCCTCTCCCGCCCCAGGAGCCGGCCGTTCTGCCGTATCTGCGGATGGCGCGACCGTGGGGCCTCGACGTCGACCTCGAGGTCGAGTGGAACGGTGAGGTGGTCTCCCGGCCGCCGTACGCCGCGATGTACTGGTCGCCGGCCCAGATGCTGGCCCACCAGACCGTGGGCGGCGCTCCCTCGCGCACCGGCGACCTGTTCGCGTCCGGCACCATCTCGGGTCCCCGGAAGGAGCAGCGCGGCGCCTTCATCGAACTGACCTGGGGCGGCCGGGAGCCCGTCACCGTCGGCGGCCGGCCTCGCACCTTCCTGGAGGACGGGGACGAGGTCGTTCTCACCGCCACGGCCCCGGGCGCCGGCGGAGTCCGGATCGGCTTCGGCGAGGCTCGCGGCCGGATCATCAGCAGCAGGCGGGAGGTCCGATGAGCAGGACGGTGGCCACGGCCGCGGAGGCGGTCGCCGACATCACCCCGGGCAGCACGCTGGCCGTCGGCGGGTTCGGACTCTCCGGGATCCCGGACCGTCTGATCGAGGCGCTGGCGGAGCAGGGCGCCGACGATCTGGAGGTCTTCTCCAACAACTGCGGTGTGGACGGGCTGGGACTCGGCATCCTCCTCGACCTCGGCCGAATCCGCCGGGTCACGGCGTCCTACGTCGGGGAGAACAAGGAATTCGCCCGCCGGTACCTCTCCGGGGAACTGGAGGTGGAGCTCACCCCGCAGGGCACGCTTGCCGAACGGCTGCGGGCCGGCGGCTGCGGCATTCCCGCGTTCTACACCCCCGCCGGCGTGGGCACACCGGTCGCCCGGGGCGGCCTGCCCTGGAAGTACGACCGTTCGGGGAACGTCCTGCTCGCCTCCCCGCCCAAGGAGGTACGGGAGTTCCACGGCCGCCGGTACGTCCTGGAGGAGGGCATCGTGGCCGACTTCGCACTGGTGCACGCGAAGGTCGGTGACACCGACGGCAACCTCGTCTTCAACAAGGCGACGATGAACTTCAACCCGCTCGCCGCGATGGCGGGGCGGATCTGCGTCGCGCAGGTCGAGGAGCTCGTCGAGCCCGGGGCGATCGACCCCGCCGAGGTGCATCTGCCCGGCGTCTACGTCCAGCGGATCGTCCACACCGGCCCGCAGACCAAGCACATCGAGAAGCGCACCGTCCGGGAGAACGCGGCATGAGCGAGCAGCGGGCGGGCTGGTCCCGGTCACAGATGGCGGCGCGCGCCGCGCGGGAACTGCGGGACGGCGAGTACGTCAACCTCGGCATCGGCCTGCCGACCCTCATCCCCAACTTCCTTCCGGACGGCGTGCGGGTCACGCTGCACAGCGAGAACGGCATCCTCGGAACCGGGCCCTACCCGACCGACGACGAGGTCGACGCCGACCTGATCAACGCCGGCAAGGAGACCGTCACGGTCGGCCCCGGAGCGTCGTACTTCGACTCCGCCCAGAGCTTCGGCATGATCCGCGGCGGCCACATCGACACCGCCGTGCTCGGCGGCATGCAGGTCTCCGCCACGGGCGACCTGGCCAACTGGATGGTGCCCGGCAAGATGGTCAAGGGCATGGGCGGCGCGATGGACCTGGTCCACGGCGCCAAGCGCGTCATCGTCCTCATGGAGCACGTCGCCAAGGACGGCTCCCACAAGATCGTCGAACGGTGTTCGCTGCCGCTCACCGGGCAGGGAGTGGTGCAGCGGATCATCACCGACCTGGCCGTGCTCGACCTCACCTCCGAGGGCTGCCGACTCGTCGAACTGGCCCCCGGCGTCACCCTCGACGAACTGCGGGAGAAGACGGGCACTCCGGTCGCGGGCTGACCCGACGGGCACCGCCTCGACGAACGCGCGCACCGGTCCGCCGTGTGGGGCCGCGTGCGGCGGAGGAGCGGGCCGCGCGGCTGGCGGACCGCTCCGGGCCGGGTGGCCTCAGTCGGTGTCGTCGGCGCGGAGGACCAGGTCGAGCAGGCCGGGGAAGCGCGCGTCGAACTCCTCGCGGCGCAGGCGGTTGACCCGCTTCGGCCCCTCGTCGCGCTGCTCGACCAGACCGGCGCCGCGCAGCACCGAGAAGTGGTGGCTCTTGGCGGCCTTGCCCACGGGCACGTCGAAGCTGCCGCAGCTGCGCGTCCAGTCGGGAGAGCCCGCCAGCTCGCGGATCAGCTGGACGCGCACCGGGTCGGCGAGCGCTGACAGCGCGGTGAGGACGGACACGTCCTCCGGATCCGTGTGGACCGGCGCCGCACGATGACTGCCGCCCGCGACCTGGTTCGACATCGCCCTCTCCCCCGTACCGCACACCGCCGCGACACCCTCGCGGAGCGCCTCGGCCGCTTGCCGAGTGTTCGATGGATATCTTACAGTCACAGTGTTCGCTTCCCATTGAACAGTCGCCCGAACGGTCATCCGAACGGTCGCCGAAAGGTGCGTTCCACTCATGCGCGCAATCGAGTTCCAGACGTACGGCGCCCCCGAGGTGCTGGAGATCGTGCAGGTCGACACCCCCGAGCCGGGGCCGGGACAGGTGACCGTCGACGTCGCCTACGCGGGCGTGAACTTCGCCGATCTCAAGGCCCGCGCCGAGGGCTACCGTGTGCAGTCGCTGCCGTTCCGCCCGGGCCTGGAGGTCTCCGGACGGATCCGCGCCACTGGCGCCGGCGTCGAGGGACTGCACCCGGGACAGGCGGTCGCCGCCCTCGTCGACAGCGGCGCCTACGCGGAGGTCGTCGTCGCCGGGACCGCCACCGTGTTCCCCCTCCCCCAGGGCCTGGACCTGCGGACCGCGGCCACGCTCCCCATCGTGGTGCCGACGGCGCACGCCCTCCTCCACGAGGTGGGGCGACTGCGCGCCGGCGAGAGCGTTCTGGTGCACGGCGCCGCCGGAGGCATCGGTACGGTCGCGGGGCAGCTGGCCCGGGCGGCGGGCGCCGGCGCGGTGTACGGCGTGGTCTCCTCCACGGGGAAGGCCGACCACGCCCTCAAGCACGGCTACGACGAGGTGTTCACCAGCGACACCTTCCCGGACGACGTCCGCCGCGCCACCGACGGCAGGGGCGTCGACCTGGTCCTCGACCCGGTCGGCGGCGACACCCTCCGCCGCGGCCTCGACAGCCTCGCCGTCTTCGGACGCCTGGTCTCCTTCGGCAACGCGGGCGGGGAAGCGCCCTGGCAGGTCGGGCAGCCCGAGCTCTACGCGCAGGGGCGTTCGGTCGGCGGCTTCTCCATCCTGGCTCTCGCACAGACGGCGCCCGAGGCGCTGCGGGCACTCGCCGAGCGGGCCTTCCGTACGGTCGCGGACGGCACCGTGACCCTTCCGATCACCGCGGAGTTCCCGCTGGCGGAGGCGGTCGAGGCCCACCGGCTGATGGGCGGGCGCGGGTCGACGGGCAAGCTGCTGCTGCGGGTGGCCGACTGAACGACGTCGACCGGAGGACTTCACGACGCACGGGCAGTGTGGCCGTCCTGTCCTGCACCGGACGGCCACACATCCGTCAGCCCTTGCCGACGAGTCGCCAGATCTGGTTCTTCTTGGTGCCCAGTGCGCTCGCGGGGTCGCAGGTCCACTGGTGGACCAGGGCGCCGGCCGCGGTCGAGACGTTGCTGACATCGACGCACTTGCCGCTGTGGACGGCGACCAGCTGGTAGTCCTTGCCGTTGCCCAGTGCCGTGACGGGGTTGAGCGTGAACTGCTGGTTGGTGCCGCCGTTGCAGGTGTACTGGACGACGGCGGCGCCGTCCGCCGTGGAGGCCCCGGAGACGTCGAGGCACCTGCCGCTGAGCTCGTTGACCACGGTGTACGTGTCGGTCCTGCCGCTCACCGGCTTGAGGTCGAGCATCTGCTGGTAGCCGCCCTCGCAGTGGTACTGCTGGTACTGCGTGCCGTTGGCGGTGCTCAGGTTGGTGTCGTCCAGGCACTGCCCGCTGTTCTCGCTGACCGCGACCGTGGAGACGGTCGTGTCGGACGGCGGGAGCAGGGTGACCGTGTAGCCGTCCTTGGCGTTGCTCCAGGGGATGCTGACGGAGGCCGCGTTGTTGCCGACCGTCAGCGTGGTGTCGGAGATCGTCTCGGGACCGGCCACTGCGGCACCGCCGTTGTAGGGGACCCGCTGGACGACGGCCCGCACCTTGCCGCTTTCCACCACGGACGTCGTGTTGAGCCCGGTGAGGTTGACGGTGACCGTGCCGGTGTTGCCGTTGCTGCCCAGCAGGATCTTGGCGTTCCTGGCGGTGTTGTCCTTGGTGGCCAGGCCGTCCGTGCCGGTGCCCGGGACCAGGTTGACGATGTTGCCGGTCTGCGAGCCGTAGTAGCGGTACATGAACCACTCGCCCAGCGGCAGGTACTGGCCGGCGCTGTTCTTGGTCAGCAGGTTGGCCTCGTAGTCGTGCAGGTTCGTACCCCCGCCCCAGTTGCCGCGCAGCCCGTCCGCGCCGGCCCGCTCGAGGCGGCCCATGAACCAGGCGCCGCCGCCCGGCGACTGCATGGACAGGGTGGCGTACTCGTTGATCTGGTACGCCCGGGTGTTGGTCAACCCGGCTGCGGCGAGGGTGGAGTTGGCGCGGCCGACATCGGTGACCGGGTCGCCCGGCTCGTCGTGCCAGCTGTAGATGTCGGGGGCGACGTTGTTCGCCTTCACGTAGTTCAGATACGTGGTCCACCACGTGTTGGACGCGTTCGGCTGGCCCGCGATGCTGGGCCCGACGATGAGCTGGTTCGGGAACGCGGCCCGGACCCTGGCGTAGAACCGCGACCACATCTGCAGATACTGGCTCTGCGAGGGCCCCCAGAAGTTCCTGCCGTCGGGCTCGTTCCACAGGTCCCACTGGACGGTCATGTTGTTGGCGCGGACGTCGTTGACGAGCTGGGTGACGAAGTCGTCGAACTGGGTCCAGTCACCGTTGTCGCCGGGCCAGCCCTGGGTGGTGGTGGCGTCGGCGCCCCAGAGGTCGTGCGGGAGCAGGACGAACGTGCCGCCCAGCGCGGTGGTCCGCCTGTACTGGGCCAGAGTGGAGTTCCAGCGGGTCTGGTAGCCGGCCAGGCTGGTGCCGTAGCCGCCGTTGTTGAGCTGGGCGCCGCCGGCCCGCATGAAGTGCCACTTGATGTCCTTGAAGAAGTGGTCCTGCGGGAGTGAGCCGTTCGGCGTCATCCCGTAGATCATGCCGGAGGCGTGGTAGGCGGGGGCACCGCCGGCGGTGGCGAAGTCGACGGTGACGCCGGTGTCCACGGCCCGGGAGGGGGCGGCGGGTATCAGGGTCGTGGCCAGGGCGGTCAGAAGGACGGCGACGGACGAGAGCGCTCGCCGTCCCGTACGGGGTCTTGACCTGGGTAGGGTTCCGCGCGCATTCATGGTGCGGCTCCTGAGGGGAGGGGGAGGAACCGGGGCTCGATCGGCCCCGGGGCCGACGGGAGGCGGCCGCTCAGCGGCCTTCTCGGTGTGCGTGTGCTTCGGCCAGCAGGAGGTAGCTGCTGGCGGTCCAGGTGTAGGCGCGGTCGCGCAGGCCCGTTCCCGTGAGGGCGTCGAAGTTCTCGGCGAAGCCGTGCGTTTCGCACAGGGCGCGGAAGCGGGCGCTGATGTCGTCCGCGAGGCGCTGGTGGCCGGCGCGGCGCAGGCCGTCCTCGACGAGGACGGTGGCGGGGGCCCAGATGGGGCCGCGCCAGTAGCCGTCGGAGAGGTAGTGCGGTGAGGTGGGCAGTTCGGTGGCCAGACCGTACGGGGTCAGATGGGCCTTGATCCGGTCGGCCAGCGCGCTGCTGACCTCGCCGGGCAGGTGTTCGCCGAGCACGATGGGCATGAGATCGAGGAGGCTGGAGCCGCTCCAGGTGTCCCCGGTGGCCGCTCCGCGGGCGACGAACCGGTCGCCGGTCCAGAGCTGGTCGAGCAGCGCCTTCTGCAACTCCTCGGCGGCGGCCGTCCACCGGCGCTCCTGCTCCGGCTGGCCCAACTCCACCGCGAGTTCGGCGAGTTCGTTCAGCTGGAGAACGAGGAAGGCGGTCAGGTCGGCGGTGACGACCACCCGCTCGGGGTCGAAGGTGGTGGCGTTGTCCCAGCCGCTGTCGTTGCCGTGCTGGTAGTAGGGCAGTTGGGCGTCGGGGGCTCTGCGCGCGGTGAGCCAGAAGTCCGTCCAGCGCTCCAACCGGGCGTACGACTGGCGGAGTTCGCCCTGGCTGGGAGGTGTCGGCAGGCGGCGGCGCAGGCGGCCGAAGGTCCAGCCGTGGATGGGCGGCTTGACGAAGTTGTAGAGGACCTCGGAGTGGGTGACCGAGTCGGGCAGGGCGCCGCTGTCGTCCTGGTGGTCGAAGGGCAGGGCGAACTGGTCCAGGGCCAGTCCGGGGCAACCGGGGGCCAGGGCAAGGGCGTTGAAGCAGTGGTCCCAGCTCCAGACCTTGTCCATCCAGTGCTTGGACATCAGCACGGCGGGCCGGGTGACCAGGCCTGCCGGGCGGACGGTCGCCGACCATACGACGTAGGCGGCGAGTTCGGCGGCCGGGGTGGCGGACGAGCGCCAGGGGGCCACCGCGTCGACGAACTCCGCGAACGCGTCCCGAACGGACGCCACGATGTCGTCGAAGGTCGCCGAGGACGCGTACGGCGGGCGGGCGGCGTCGAGTTCCTCGATCGCGATCTCCCAGGTCCCGTCCGCCTGCGCCGCCACGGTGAGACCGCGGTCCCCGCCGCCCAGGGCCTGTTCTCCGGTCGGTGCCGCGAGGGTGCCGGACAGCACGGTGACGCGGTAGCGGCGTCCGGTCTCGTACGACGTGAACACGTGCGCCCGCGCCGCCGGGTCGTGGAAGAAGTACGTTCCGGTGAACGGGGTCAGGGTGTACGCGGTGGCGAGGACGCCGACACCCAGCCCGCTCCCCCGCAGCCGAACGGTGTCCGCGGACGCGTAGGCGAGGTCGATGTGCCCGCTGTCGCCGGTCCAGGCGAGCAGGCCGGGTGTCGCCTCGACGCGGGTGGCGGCCCGCTCTCCGGTGGCCGGGTCCACGGGCATCAGACGCAGGACGGCGTGCATGCCGTTCTGGTGCGAGACGAGGTGAAGGTCCTCGGCGTGGGTCTTCTCCGCCACCACGGGTGAGATGTCGAACCAGGACCCGTAGGTGCTGAACGGGATGTCGTGGACGGAGAAGGCCGGGCCGGACGGGGCGGCGGTCATGTGGCGTGACTCGTTTCTGGGGCAGGAGGCGACGTCGACTGACGCACGGGGGGGTCAGCCGTCGTGGCCGGATCGGGGGGGGCTCAGTCCTTGACCGCGCCGGCGGTCACGCCGGCCGCGACGTAGCGCTGGGCGAGGACGAGGATCACGGCGGCGGGCAGCGAGGCCACGACGGCGGTGGCCATGATGGCGTTCCACTGCTGGTTGTTGTTGCCGATGTAGTGGTAGATGCCCAGGGTGATCGGCTCATGGGCGCCGCCGTTGACCAGGGTGCCGGCGAAGACGAAGTCGGACCAGGACCACAGGAACGCGAACAGCGACACCGTGACGACGGAGTTGCGGCTCATGGGCAGGGCGACGGACCAGAAGGTCCGCAGGGCCCTTGCTCCGTCGAGCTGCGCGGCCTGGATCAGCTCGCCGGGGATACCGGACATGAACGCCGTGAAGATGAGGACGGCGAACGGCACGGCCAGGGTGGAGTCGGCGACGATCAGGCCGGGGACGGACTGGAGCAGGCCGAGGCTGAGGTAGACGGCGTAGAAGCCCATCGCCATGATGATGCCGGGGATCATCTGGGCGGCCAGCAGGACGAAGCCCAGCACTCCGCCGCCGCGCGGGCGCAGCTTGGCCAGTGCGTAACCGGCGGGCGCGCCCAGCGCCACGGTCAGCACGACGGTGCCCAGAGCGACGACGAGGCTGGTCCCCAGGTAGGGCAACTGCTCGTCGAGGACGGTGCGGTAGCCCGCCAGGGTGCCGTGGACCGGCAGCAGGTCCGGTGGGCTCTTGCGCATGTCCTGGTCGCGGGTGAAGGACACGTTGAGCATCCAGTAGAGCGGGAAGAGCATGACCGCCGTCAGCGCGACGCCGATCGCGGTCCTGCCCCACGTACGCCTGCGGCCTCGGCTCATGACAGGGCCTGCTTTCTCTGCACCCGTAGGTAGACCAGGCCGAAGACCAGCGCGGCGACGACGAGCAGGTTGCCGACAGCCGCGCCCGGGCCGAAGGCGGGCAGGAGGTTGCCGAAGCCGAGCTGGTAGGACCAGGTGGCGAAGGTGGTGGACGAGTCCGCGGGGCCGCCCTTGGTCATGATCCAGATGATGTCGAAGACCTTGAGCGTGTAGACCAGTCCCAGGAGCAGGGTGATCGCCGAGACGGGGCGCAGCAGCGGGAAGGTGACGCGCCAGAAGCGCTGCCATGCGTTCGCGCCGTCGAGAGCCGCAGCCTCGTACAGCGATCCGGGGATGGACTGCAGACCGCTGTAGAGCACGACCAGGTTGAAGGGGACACCGATCCAGATGTTCGCGATGATCACCGAGGCCAGCGACCACGACGGTGAGGTCAGCCAGTTCACCGGCCCGATTCCGACGGCGTGCAGAGTGGCGTTGACGACGCCGGACTCGCTGTTGAGCATCCACGACCAGGTGGACGCCGAGACGATCAGCGGCAGCAGCCACGGCACCAGGAACAGGGCGCGCAACGTCGCCGACAGCGGGAAGTTCTGGTGGAAGAAGACCGCGAGCGCGAGCCCGATGGCGTACTGGAAGACCAGGCACACGGCGGTGAACACCGCGGTGTGGAGCAGGGCCGGGGCGAAGGTCGGGTCGTCGAGGACGGTCCGGTAGTTCGCCAGGCCCGTGAACGGCGCGTCGCCCTGGACGAACGAGCGGACGGTGTAGTCGCGCAGGCTCAGGTCGAGGTTGCGGTAGAGCGGATAGGCGTAGAAGAGGGCCAGGTAGACGGTCACCGGGGTGAGGAAGCCCCAGGCGGCCCACTGCGGGGAGGTGGGCCGGCGGCGTTCCGGGCCGGGGGCCGGGGGCGGGGCGGCGGTGACCGCCCCGTTCCGCACGCCCGTGGACCGGTGATCCGGCGGATGCGTCGTCTGCTTCATCGGACGCACGTCACTTGGCCGCGTCCTGCGCCGAAGCGAGCGCGTCCTTGGGCGACTCGGACCCGCTGAGGGCGGACTGGACGGCCTTCCACAGCTGCTCGGAGATCTTGGGGTACTTGGTCCCGAGGTCGTCGCTGGTGCGGCCCTTGGCCGCCTTGACGGCGTCCACCCACGGCTTCAGTTCGGCGTTCGCCGCCACCTGCTTGTCCTGGACCCGGCTGGTGGGGGCCACGTAGGACAGGGTGGTGTCGGTGTCGTAGAGGTTGTCGGTGCTGGTCAGGCAGGTCACCAGCTTCCGGGTGGTGGCGTAGCGGCCGGTGTCGTCCTGGACCGGGACGGTGACGAACTCACCGCCGGTCGGGGCCGCGGCGTTGCCCCCGCCTGCGCCGGGAACGGGCAGGACGCCGTAGTCGAAGCCGGCCTTGTCGGCGTTGCCGAGCTGCCAGGTGCCGTTCTCCGCGAAGGCGTAGTCACCGCTGGCGAACTCCTGCCAGCTGGTCGTCTGGGTGTTGTTGAGCACCGAGTTCGGCGCGTAGCCGGACTTCAGCCAGTCCTTCCACAGGGAGAGGGCGGACACGGCCTGGTCGGAGTCGAGTGCGGTCAGCTTCGCGCCCGAGCCCCAGAACCACGGCAGGAACTGGAAACTGCCCTCCTCGGTGCCGATCGCCGAGAACGTGATGCCCTTCTTGCCCGCCTTCTCGACCTTCGCCAGTGCCGCCGTCAGCGACGTCCAGTCCTTGACCGAGGCGATGTCGACGCCGGCTGCCTTCAGGACCTCCTTGTTGTAGTAGAGGGCGAGGGTGTTGGCGCCGATCGGTGTGCCGTAGGTCTTGCCCGCCGACTGGCCGGCGGCGAGCAGGTTGGGGTCGACCTGGGAGGTGTCCAGCTTGTTGTCCGCGGTCGTGGTGAGCACGCCCGCCTCGGCCAGGGTCGACACCACCGGGTTGTCGACGACGAGGACGTCCGGCGAGTTGCCCTGCTGCGCCGCCAGCAGCGTCTTGTTGCCCAGATCGCTGGTGTCGAAGCCGGTCCGCTTGATCTTCACGCCGGCCTTCGTGCCGCACTGGTCGAGCAGCTTCGCCCAGGCCGAGCTCTTGTCGAACTGCGGGTACGGGTCCCAGACGGTGTACGTGCCGCTGCCGGCGCCCTTGGTGTCGGTGCTGCCCGAGCCGGAGGAACAGGCCGTGGCACCGGCGGTGACGGCCAGGGCGGTGAGGGCTGCGGCGGTCAGACGCCGCTGTCTGGAGGAGACGTTCATGGCGAGGGGTCCTTTTTTGGGCATGCGGGTGCCGAGGCACGGGGTGGCGAGGAGAAACGGGCACGTCGAACGGCGCCGCCGACCGGTTCGGGCGTCCGGTTCGGGCGTCCGGTTCGGGCGTCCGGTTCGGGCGTCCGGTTCGGGCGTCCGGTTCGGGCGTCCGGTGAAGTGAGGAGATCTACGGGAAGGACGTGAAGGGGGTTACGCCGGTGCGGTCAGGACGCCGTACCGGCTCCGGCGGGCCCGGTGCTGGCCCGCAGAGAGATCGGGGGCGCCAGGAGATGGTGCCGGGGCGGCGCGTCGGGATGGTCGAGCCGCTCCACCAGCAGGTCGACGGCGCGCCGGCCCATCTCCTCCGCGGGTACGTCGGCGGCGGTGAGCTGCGGGGTCACGGTCTCCGCCCACCGGCCGGCCACGACCCCGGTGACGGAGAAGTCGCGCGGTACATGCCGGCCCGCCTGGGCGAGCCCCCGGTAGAGACCGCCCAGGGCGGCCTCGTTCAGGGTGACCAGGGCTGTGGTGGCGGGGTCGTCGTGCAGGATCTGCTCCAGGCACGCCTGGCCCGACGCGGCGTCGTCCCCGCAGCAGTACGTCCGCACGGTGAGCCCACGCTCGGCGGCGGCCTTGGTGAAGCCGTCGAGGCCCCTCCGCGCGGACTCGTATCCGGCCCGCAGCAGCTGTTCGGGCCGGTTGACGAAGGCGACCCGGCGGTGGCCGAGGTCCGCCAGGTGGTGGACGCAGGCCGCCGCGAGCGCGGTGTGGTCCAGGCCCACCCACCAGCCTCCTTCCGGATGGGCGGTGCGGCCGATGGCGACGGAGGGGAAGCCGAGGGCGGCCAGGTGATCGACCCGGTCGTCCTCCAGCCTGATCTCCATGAGGATCGCGCCGTCGACCCGCCGCTCCCCCAGCAGCCGCTGGAACGAGCGATCACTGTCCACGCCGCTCGGGGAGAGCAGCACGTCGTAGTCGTGGACCGCGGCCGCCTCCACCACGCTGCCGATGAAGTCCAGCTGCATACCGGTGTAGTGGTTGCCGGCCGGCGGGAAGACCAGGCCGATGGTGCTGGTCCGGCCGTTGGCCAGGGCGCGGGCGCTGGCGTTGGGCCGGTAGCCCAGCTCGTCGATGACCTCCTGGATCTTCCGGCGGGTGTCGTCCGAGACCGGGCGCTTGCCGCTCAGCGCGTACGACACCGTGCTCCGCGAGACACCGGCCCGCCGGGCGATCTCACCGATGTTCATGGCGACTCCTTGTTCGAACCAGTCTCGCTGTCGAACCGGTTCGCGTGAAGTGAAGGTAGGAACTGCCTCCACCCCTGTCAACACCGCCGGACGAACTTTCCCGACCCATGACGGGAGCGCGGAAACCTTCCGCCCAGGGGATTGCTGGCCGGGAGCCCCGGTGCTAGCTTCCCCGAACCGGTTCGACACCGCGATCCCTCCGACAGCCGAAGGCCCGGTCCACCCTCCCCCAGGACACACAGGGCCGCCACCCCACCGCCCCGGACGTTCCCCGCTTCTTCCCGCCCACGCAATCGAACCGGTTCGATGCCCGTCGACACTCAAGGATTGAGGACGCAGTCCATGCCACCCACCGAAAGATCCCCCCAGGGCCGCCGGGTCCCGGCCGCCGTGGCGCTGGCTCTCGGGGCGGGCCTGCTGGCCGCGCCGGCCGTCCCGGCGCGGGCAGCCGATACGCCCCGGCCCGCGGCGCACTACACCTTCGACCAGGACGACCTCTCCTCCGCCGAGATCACCGACAGCTCCGGCAACGGACTGACGGCGACCCTGGTGAACGGCTCCACCGCCCGGTCCGTCGCGGGCGCCGACGGCGGCACGGCACTCGCCCTTCCCGGCGGAGCGCCCACCTCCGACGGGGCGTATGTCCGTCTGCCCCGCGAAGTACTGGGCGACGCAAGCGACTTGACGGTCTCAGCCCGCGTGAAGTGGAGCGGTGACACTTCGTCCTGGCAACGGATCTTCGACCTGGGCACCGACACCACCAGGTATCTGTTCACCACCCCGTACAACGGCAGCGTGCTGCGCACCGCCGTGACCACCGGCGGAGGCGGTGCGGAGGCCCAGGTCTCCGGCTACGCGCCGCTGCCCGCCGACGGTTGGCGGACCGTCACCGTCACCCTCGACACCTCGGCCCAGCGGGTCATCACCTACCTCGACGGCGTGGCGGTCTCCTCCGCCGCGACGAGCGTCAAGGCCAAGGACCTGCTCGACGGTTCGGCGACGGCCGCCGGCTACATCGGCAAGTCCTTCTACCAGGACCCGCTGCTCAAGGGCGCGATCGACGACTTCACAGTCTGGCACTCCGCGCTCAGCCCCCAGCAGGTGGCCGCCACGGTCGGAAACCTCCCCGGCCTCCAGCAGCTCTCGCGGACGTCCTTCGAGATCCGTACGACCACCGGGACGGCCCCGTCCCTGCCGGCCGCGGTCCGCGCCTCCTTCTCCGACGGCTACGACCGCGACACACCGCTCACCTGGGACGACGTGCCATCCGAGAAGTACGCCGAGGCGGGGACGTTCACGGTGGCCGGAACCGCGGCCGGGCGCGCGGTGAAGGCCACCGTCACCGTGGTCCGCGAAGGACAGCTCACCGTCGACCTCGCGTCGGACACCGGCGCCTTCCACGGCGGCGCCTCCGGCACCCTCTACGGCGTGTACGGACCGGACGTCCCCACCGACAACCTCATCGAGGGCATGGGCCTGCGCACGGTCTCCACCAAGGCCCAGGACGGCCCCCAGCACCCCGGTGCCGACGCGCTGGACGTGGTCGGGCCGCTGGCCGACTCCACCGACGGCGATGTGTACATCTACATGACCGACATCCACCGCGGCTTCCCCTACGAGTGGCCCGGCGGCACCCCGGCGGAGAAGCTCAAGCTCTACGAGGAGAAGATCGCGAAGCAGGTCGACCAGGTCCTGCAACTGCCGCGGCGGTACCAGGACAACATCGTCTTCGTGCCGTTCAACGAGCCCGAGGGCAACATGTTCGGCACCGGCGCGTGGAGCTACGACAAGGTCAGCTGGCTGAGCGATCCCGCCGCCTACTTCGCCGCCTGGGACTCCGCCTACCGGCTCATCAAGGGCAGGATGCCCGCCGCCCGCATCGCGGGCCCCAACACCAGCGTCCTGTACGACCAGGTCAAGGGCTTCCTCGCGCACACACTGTCCGCCGGCACGCTCCCGGACGTCATCACCTGGCACGAGCTGAGCCACCCGGAGGCGGTGCGCCGGAGCGTCGCCAAGTACCGGTCATGGGAGAAGGAGTTGTTCGAGGGAACCGACCACGAGGGCACCCGACTCCCCATCAACATCAACGAGTACGCCTTCAACTACCACACCTCCGTCCCCGGCCAGATGGTCCAGTGGGTGTCCGCCATCGAGGAGTCCAAGGTGGACGCCGACATCGCGTACTGGAACATCGACGGCAACCTGTCGGACTCCGCGGTGCAGTCCAACCGCGGCAACGGCCAGTGGTGGCTGCTGCACTCGTACGCCTCGATGAGCGGCCACACGCTGACGGTGACCCCGCCGTTCCCCGGCGAGAACTACACCATGCAGGGCGTGGCCACGCTCGATGAGAGGAAGAGGCAGGCCCGGCTGCTCTTCGGCGGGTCCACCGGCAAGGGCCACATCACCTTCGACAACATCCCGAAGAAGCTCTTCGGCAAGCGGGTGCACGCCTGGGTGCGCGAGATCGAGTGGAGCGGGCAGGTGGGCGACTCCTCCGGTCCGAAGCTGCTGGCGGAGACGGACCTGAACGTCGGTGCCGACGGTACGGTGTCCGTCGACTTCGGCGACGGCACGCTGCCGGTACTCGAGGAGTCCTCGGCGTACGAGATCGTCCTCAGCCCCGCCGGGAAGGCGGCGGGCACGCAGTCACCGCCCGTGCGCTGGCAGGCGTCGTACGAGGCGGAGGACGCCGCCCACACCGGGTCCGGCTACTCCAGGAACGGCCCCGAGGGATCGACCCGCGACGTGTCGAAGTTCTACACCTCCGGCGGCTACGACGTCGGCGGACTGCGCACCGGTTCGGACGTCACGCTCGACTTCACCGTGGACGTGCCCGAGGACGGCGCCTACGACCTGAGCGTCTTCGCCAACTCCCTCAACACCTACGACAAGGTGAAGGAGCAGGGCCCCACCAACGTGTTCCTGCGCGTGGACGGGGACGCGGCCGGCGAGCAGCAGCTGTACCTGCCCCTCGGCTACAAGTGGGTGGTCTGGGACCACACCGACACCAAGGTGAAGCTCACCAAGGGCAGGCACATCCTGACGCTCGCCGCGAAGAGCCTCGACGGCAGGCGGGCCACCAAGGGCGACGCCATCGTCGACCGGCTCACCCTGTCGCTGCCGGGGGCTTCGGCCGGCACGCGGGTGTACGAAGGTGAGTTGGCCTGGCTGCACGGTGGAGCACGTCCGGTCTACGACCTGCCGAGGCGGGCGACGACGGGCTCGGGCGCGGCCCGGCTCGCCAAGGGCCAGACGGCCACGTTCTGGGTCTACTCCGCCACCGACGGCGAGAGCACCCTCACCGTCGACAGCCTCGGCGGCACCGGCGCCCGGCTCTCCGTCGGCGGACACGACGTCCTGCGCCTGGACAAGGGCCGAAACAGCGTCGCGGTCTCCCTCTCCGGCGGCGTCAACAAGGTGACACTGACCGGGGGTTCGTCCACCACACTCGTCGACCGCCTTACGGTCACGCCCTCGACGGATGCGCTCAGGACGCGTACCTACGAGGCCCGGGACGCGAAGCTCGCGGGCACGGCCTCGCTCACCCCGCTCTCCCTGGCCACCGACGGCACGGCGATCACCGGGATCGGCGGCGACCCGGGCAACGGCAACACGGCGACCTTCACCGTCACCGCCGACCGGGCCGGCCTGTACGCGCTGCGGATCCGCTACTCCAACCCCGAGCAGGCCGAAGCCACCCACTACAACCCCGACCCCCTCGCCCGCCACGCCGACATCACCGTCAACGGCGGCGCGGCACGCCGCGTCGGTTTCCCGCACACCTTCCACCAGAACAACTTCTGGGAGCTGACGGTCCCCGTCGAGCTCGAGACGGGGAAGAACACGATCACGTTCAGCTCCGAGGAAATACCGAACTTCGACGGCACCACCTACGCCTCGGACACCTTCCCGGGGGTACTGCTCCGCTCCCGCTACGCGCCCCTGCTCGACCGGATCACCGTGGCACCGTACGCACGGCAGGTGCGCTGACCCGTCCGTAGGTCCAGAGGGCGAGCGCGGATGCGGATGGTCAGGGTGCTGTAGGAGTAGTTCGCCGCTCTGTTGCCCGTCCGGTGACAGGGCGGTGTTCCGCCTGGACGGGCGCCGCGAGCCCGGTCAGGTCCCACACTCGTACGGTTCTGTCGTTGCCGCCGGTGACGGCGACGGCCCGGCCGTCCACCACGGCTGTCGCCGCTCCCCAGACCATGCCCCTGTGCCCTTTCAGGGGTTCGCCGACTGGCCGGCCGGTGACCGGGTCCCACATCCGCACCGTCCCGTCCCCCGTGCCGACCAGGGCCATGAGACGGCTTCCCACCACCGCTTTCACCACCGCGCCCACCTGGGAGTGCGCTTCCAGGGGCGCGGCTGCGGGCTGACCGGTGGCCAGGTCCCCTACGCGTACCGTCCCGTCGAAGTCGCCGGTGACGGCGATGGCACGACCATCGACCACGGCTGTCGCTGCGGCGCGTACGTCGTTGGTGTGGCCGTCCAAAGGCTCACCGATCTGTATCCGGTCGGTCAGGTCCCATACCCGTACGGTCTGGTCGTTGCCGCCGGTGACGGCGACGGGCCGGCCGTCCACCACGGCTGTCGCCACCGTCTCCACCCAGGACCCCGCACGGCACCTACGCCCGCGACCTGCAGCACTTCGTCGAACTCCTCGGCTACACCCCGATGCAAACGCTGGCTCGGCAGGGAGATCATGCGGATGCCCGACGAACTCGGGCAGATCAAGCCCGGCTTCTACGCCGACCTCATCCTCGTCGACGGCGACCCGCTCCAGGACATCACCGTCCTGCAGAACCGCGACAGGATCGTCGGCATCATGAAGGGCGGCGCCTTCCACAAGGACCCCGGCCACGGCGCGCCCGCAGACGCCGCCGCCCCGGCCGATCAGCCCGTCGTCGTCACGGCCTGACCCCCAGACCTGGTGCCCCCGGTTCCAGTCCCACCCGGGGGCACCAGCAGGTCCGCAAGGGCACACACTAGGGGGCGCATACCCGGGCCGTACGAAAGGAAGGGCGAGGCGTGGACATCTGGCAGGCCGTGGCGATCACGGCAGCCGCCATCGCGGCCGGAGGCCTCAACGCGGTGGTCGGTTCAGGGACACTCATCACCTTCCCCACCCTGCTCGCCTTCGGATACCCGCCCGTCCTGGCCAACGTGTCGAACAACGTCGGCCTCATCCCAGGCGTCCTGAGTGCCGCCTACGGCTACCGCCGCGAACTGAAGGGCCAGCGGCGCCGCCTGGTCCGCCTCGGTGTCGCCTCCGCCACCGGCGGACTCGTGGGGGCGCTGTTGCTGCTGAAGCTGCCGGCCGACGCCTTCGAGTCGGCCGTACCCCTGCTCATCCTGGCCGCCTGCGTGCTGATCCTGCTCCAGCCCCGCCTCAACCGCCGACTGCGCGCACGACCCTCCGGCCGCGAGAACGGCGGCCCGGCGATGTGGCTGGGCGTAGCGGCGACGGGCGTCTACGGAGGTTATTTCGGCGCGGCCCAAGGTGTCCTGCTCGTGGGCCTGCTCGGCAGCTTCCTGCACGACAGCCTGCAGCGGATCAACGCCGCCAAGAACGTGCTGGCAGCCATCGTCAACGGCACCGCCGCCCTCGTGTTCCTGACGGCGACCGACATCGACTGGACCGTCGCCGGACTGATCGCCGTCGGCTCGACACTGGGCGGACTGCTCGGCGCCCGGCTGGGTCGCACGCTGCCCGCGACCGCACTGCGCGTCACCATTCTCACCGTCGGCATCACCGCGGCCGTGGTCATGACGGTGCGCTGAAGAGCTCACGCCGACCACCGACTTCAGTGTGTGGGAGCCGTCCCGCACGTCCTGGAGTCAGTCGGTCGACATCGTGGCCAGCATGGCGGCCGGGTACCGGCTTCCCGCAGAACCCTGGGGAAGGATCTGCCTGATCTGCCCGAGGTCGGCCTCGGTGAGTTCCACGTCGGCCGCGGCGGTGTTCTCCGCCAGGCGGTCGGCGTTGCGGGTACCGGGGATCGGGACGACATCGTCACCCTGGGCGAGCAGCCAGGCCAGCGCGAGCTGGGCGGCGGTGATGCCCTTGGCTGCGGCAAGCTTCTTGAGCTGCTCGGTGGCGTTGAGGTTGTACGTGTAGTTGTCGCCCTGCCAGCGCTCGTCCCAGCTGCGCATGTCGTCCGCCGGGTACTCCGCGGCGGGCTTGACCACGCCGGTGAGGAAGCCGCGGCCGAGCGGGGAGTACGGCACCAGGCCGATGCCCAGCTCCCGCACGACCGGCAGGATCTTCTCCTCCACCCCCCGTTCGAAGAGCGAGTACTCGGACTGCAGGACCGAGACCGGGGTGACGGCGTGGGCGCGACGGATGTACTGCGGGCCGACGTTACTCACGCCGAAGTACTTCACCTTGCCCTCGGCGATCAGCTCGCCGACCACGCCCGCGACCTCCTCAACGGGTACCTCGGGGTCGGAAACGTGCTGGTAGAAGAGGTCGATGTAGTCGGTCTGCAGATGGCGCAGGCTGTTCTCGGCGACCTTGCGGATGTTCTCCGGTCGGCTGTCGAACCCGGCACCTATCTGCTGCGCGGTCATGTCGAAACCGAACTTGGTGGCCAGGACCACCTCATCGCGGAAGCCCTTCACGGCGTTACCGAGCAGGATCTCGTTGCTTCCGGTGCCGAGGCCGTACAGCTCCGCGGTGTCGAAGAAGTCGACCCCGAGTTCATGGGCCCGGCGGATGGTGGCGGTGCTCTCGTCGTCGTTCGAGGAGCCGTAGGCGAGGGTCATCCCCATGGTGCCGAGGCCGAGCGCGGAGACACGCAGGCCCTGTGAGCCGAGGTCGCGGTGGTGCATGAGATCTCTCCTGACATGAGTGCCAGTCCGGCCACTTCCAAACCGAACCGTTCGGTTTGACTCTAGACGCCGACCGCCGGAATGCCAAACCAAACGGTTCGGCGCCTTATCCTGGTCGTATGCCTCGCTCCACCACGACCGACTCGACCTCCGAGCCCGCCGCTCCGGAAGGTGCCGACTCCACGCGTGAGCGGATCGTCGCCGCCGCGACGGACGAGTTCGCCCGCCATGGAATCGCCGGTGCCCGGGTGGACCGCATCGCCAGGCAGGCCAGGACCAGCAAGGAACGCGTCTACACGTACTTCCGCGGCAAGGAGGCGCTCTACGCCCACGTCTCCCTGCTCGAACTGACCCGGGTCGCGGAGGCCACCCCCATGGACCCGGCCGATCTGCCGGGTTACGCGGGCCTCCTCTTCGACCACTTCACCGTCACCCGCCCCGACCACCACCGTCTGATCACCTGGGGGCGCCTCGAACTCACCGGTGCCGCCGCCCCCTCCGGGGCCGATCCGGTCCGGGAGACCGTGGTCCGCAAGATCGGCCAGTTGCGCGAGGCGCAGCGAGCGGGGCAGCTGGATCCCGCCTGGGACCCGGTCGACGTACTCGCGCTGGTCAACCAGATCGCCACCACTTGGGCGGCTCAGGGCGAGATCGGTGCCGTCGTGGCGGAACAGGCCGCGGACCCGTCCCTGGCCGCCCGCCGCGCCGCCCTGGTCACCGCTGTCGAACGTCTCTTCCCCCGCGCGAGCCCATGAGCCGACCGACCGGCCCGAATCCGTCTGCGACAGCGCGCAGCAACAGCCGCGAAGGCCGGCGGGTGCGGTGCTTGTAGAACCACGACCCGCTGGGCGTTCTCCCGCCGCAGCCGCTCGAGCTCCTCACGCCGACGCGAGCTCTCAGTACGTCGCCCGCCCGCCGCTGATGTCGTAGACCGCGCCGGTGGAGAAGCTGACCCGGTCGGAGGCGAGGAACGCCACCAGCTCCGCCACCTCTTCCGGGCGTCCGATCCGCCGCATGGGAATGAGGCCGGTGATGTGTTCCAGCACGTCGGGGGCCGTGCTGTCGTTCATGGGGGTGGCGATCACCGCCGGGGTGATGACGTTGACCAGGACACCGCTGGTGGCCAGTTCCTTGCCGGCCGACTTGGTGAGGGCGATCACGGCCGCCTTGGACGCGGAGTAGGCCGACAGGTTGGGGTTGCCGTCCTTGCCGGCCATGCTGGCGAAGTTGACCACGCGTCCCCAGCCCCGGGCGCGCATCCCGGGGACGAAGGTTCGCATGGTGTTCACCGTGCCCAGGACGTTGACGTCGAGAACCCGGCGCCACTCCTCGGTGGTGGTCTCCGTGAGCGGCTTGTTGGGGCCGACGACGCCCGCCGAGTTGACGAGTATGTCCACCGGTCCGATCTCGTCGCTGATCTGGCGCAGAGCTTGTTCGTCTGTCACGTCCGCGCAGGCGTCGGCGCTGTGGATGTCCAAGGTCGTCACCCTCACCCCTTCGCTCCGCAGCCTCCGGGCGGCCGCTCGGCCGAGCCCGCTGGCGCCTCCGGTGACGAGGGCCGCCTTCGTGGTCGTCATGGCTCTCCTGTGAGTCGAGGGCGCGGGTACGAACGCGCGAGCTTTCGGTCGGTCCTCCGACTGGATCACGTCCTCGGCGGGCGCGGCGGCCACGCGCAGCAGTGCCGGGTTGAGAGCGGGCTGCGTCGAGGCACGGGTGGGCGGCAGTGCGGGGACGTAGCCGAGTGCCGCCGCGCGGAAGGTCCCGGGACCACGCGGGTACGACGTCGGTGCCGAGCATCGCCCTCCCGGTGGCTGTCGCGCCGGCGGGCAGGGCGGCCGGCACGGCACGCCCCGCTGTGAGCGCACCGGCCGCGACGCGGGTGGCACGTCCCAGTGCCGGGCTGCGAGGCGTCATGGGCGAAGGAGAGCCGGCCGGGGGCACGGGCGGCCACCGCGCCCGGTGCCGCCGCTCCGTCGGGCGTGGGGAGACCGTCAGTGCGACTCACGGCTCACCTCGGATCCGCTGGAGCCGACCAGGAAGTCCAGGTCGGCGCCGGTGTCGGCCTGCAGGACGTGGTCGACGTAGAGGCGTTCCCAGCCGCGGCGGGGAGCGGCGAATCCGTCGACCGTGGCCTGGTTGGGCCTGCGGGCCGCGAGTTCGTCGGCCGGTACGTCGACGTCGATACGGCGGGCCTCGACGTCGAGGCTGATGAAGTCCCCGTTGTGTACGACCGCCAGCGGACCGCCCGCCGCGGCCTCCGGTGCCACGTGCAGCACGACGGTGCCGTACGCCGTGCCGCTCATCCGGCCGTCGCAGACCCGGACCATGTCACGCACGCCCTGTTCGAGCAGCTTCCTCGGCAGTGGCATGTTGGAAACCTCGGGCATGCCCGGATAGCCCTTGGGGCCACAGCCGCGCAGGACCAGGACGGAGTCCGCGTCGACATCGAGGTCCGGGTCGTCGATACGGGCGCGGAAGTCCTCGATGGAGTCGAACACCACCGCCCGGCCGCGGTGTCGGAGCAGGTGCGGCGAGGCCGCTGCGGGTTTGATGAGCGCGCCGTCGGGGGCCAGGTTTCCCCGCAGGACGGCGATGCCGCCCTCGGCGACCAGCGGCTCGGCGCGGGTGCGGATGACCTCGCCGTCCCAGATCGGGGCGTCGTCGAGACAGTCGACGAGCGGGATGCCGGTGACCGTCAGCGCATCGGGATCGAGCAGGTCACGGACCTCGCGCAGGACGGCGAGCAGGCCTCCGGCGCGGTGGAGGTCCTCCATGAGGAAGCGGCCGGCCGGCTGGAGGTCCACCAGGACGGGCACCCGGGAGCCGATGCGGTCGAAGTCGTCGAGCGTCAGCTCGATGCCCAACCGGCCCGCGATCGCCAGGAGATGGACGACGGCGTTGGTCGAGCCGCCGATCGCCGCGAGCGCGACGATCGCGTTGTGGAAGGATGCCTCGGTGAGGAAGGTCGCCGGCCGCCGGTCGGCGCCGACCATGTCCACCGCGAGTCGCCCGGTGTGGTGCGCCGCCTCCAGAAGCCGGCTGTCGGGAGCGGGAGTTCCGGCCGTTCCGGGGACGACCGTACCCAGGGCCTCGGCGACCAGGGCCATGGTCGAGGCGGTGCCCATGGTGTTGCAGTGCCCGCGGCTGCGGATCATCGCCGACTCGGAGCGGGTGAACTGCTCCTGGGAGAGCGTGCCGGCCCGCACCTCCTCCGACAGCCGCCAGACATCGGTGCCGCAGCCCAGCGGCTTGCCGCGGAAGGTCCCGGTGAGCATCGGACCGCCGGGGACCACGACCGCGGGGAGGTCCACCGAGGCGGCGGCCATCAGCAGCGACGGGATCGTCTTGTCGCAGCCGCCGAGCAGCACGACGCCGTCGACGGGGTTCGCGCGCAGCATCTCCTCCGTGGCCATCGCGGCCATGTTCCGCCAGAGCATCGCGGTGGGCCGCACGTTCGTCTCGCCCAGCGACACCACCGGCAGGTCCAGCGGGATGCCGCCGGCCTCGTACACCCCGTTGCGCACCGAGGCCGCGACCTCGTCCAGGTGGGCGTTGCAGGGGGTCAGATCGGAGGCGGTGTTGGCGATGGCGATCTGCGGCCGGCCGGTGAATGCGTCGTCCGGGACGCCGCGGCGCATCCACGCCCGGTGGATGTAGGCGTTGCGGTCCCGGCCCGCGTACCACTGTGCGCTGCGGAGCGTCACCCTGAGCCCCTTCCGATAATCGGTACGCCGATCTAAAGTCTGGAACGCCATGAAGCATACGCAGACATACGACGGATCGACAGACCCCGGCGAGGACGGCGCGACCGGCGCCGACGGCGGTCGGCTCGTGGGCTCGGACCGGGTGCTCGCAGTCCTCAAGGAACTCGCCCGGTACCCCGACGGGGTGGGCCTGGACGAGCTGACACGCGTGATCGGCAGCCCGAAGCCGACCGTGCACCGGGCACTCGGCGCCCTGCGCCGGGCCGGGCTGGCCGACCAGGACGCCCACGGCCGCTACGTGCTCGGCGACGAGTTCCTGCGCATGGCCTTCGCCCACCACGAGGCCCGGCCCGACCACGTCCGCGTCCACCCCGCACTCGAAGCACTCGCGCACCGGTTCGGCGAGACGGCCCACTACGCGGTCCTCGACGGCCGCGATGTCGTCTACCGCGCCAAGGTCGACCCGCCCGCCGGCGCCGTCAAACTGACGTCGACGATCGGCGGACGCAACCCCGCTCACGCCACCGCCGTCGGCAAGCTGCTCCTCGCCTCGCGACTGGGCACCCTGGAGGAGGTCGAGGCGTGGGTCGGCGATGCGCCCCTGGAACGACGTACCCCGCAGACCCTGTCTACGCCCCCCGACCTGCACCGTGAGTTGCTGGCCACGGCCGAACGCGCCTACGCCGTCGACAACCAGGAGAACGAGACCGGCGTCAACTGCCTCGCCCTCCCCGTGTATGCCACCTCACCCACGACGCCGTCCGGAGCCGTGAGCATCAGCGCGCTGGCATACCGGACACCCTTGACCGCCCTGCTCGACGCCCTCGACGAGATCCGGGCGCTGCTCGGCCGGCTCGGCGAGCCCCACTGCTGAAAGCCCCACCCCTCCCCCACTCACCGAACCCTGGAGACACCCCCCGTGTATCTCATGCGCATCGGCGAACCCGGCACCGAGAAGCCCGTCGCCCGCATCGACGACGAGACGTACGTCGATCTGTCGGACGTCGTCACCGACTTCGACGAGACGTTCTTCGGCGACGGCGGCATCGACCGCGTCCGCCCCCTCGTGGCCGAGCGGGCCGCCGCAGGCCAGGTCTCCCGCTTCGCCGGAGAACGCATCGGCGCCCCCATCGCGCGCCCGCACCAGATCCTGTGCATCGGGCTCAACTACCGTGACCACGCGGCCGAGAGCGGCATGCCCGTCCCCGACGAGCCGATCCTGTTCACCAAATCGCCCAACACCCTGATCGGCCCGAACGACGACGTGCGCATCCCACGTGGCTCCACCAAGGCCGACTGGGAGGTGGAACTCGGCATCGTCATCGGCCGCCGCACCAGCTACCTGGAGTCGGTCGGCGACGCCCGCGGCGCCATCGCCGGCTATGTCGTCGTCAACGACGTCAGTGAGCGCGCCTTCCAGTTGGAGCGTGGCGGGCAGTGGGCCAAGGGCAAGTCCGCCGAGACCTTCAACCCGGCCGGGCCCTGGCTCGCGACCGCCGACGAGGTCGACGACGTGCTCGGCCTCGACATGTGGCTCGACGTCAACGGCGTGCGCCGGCAGACCGGCAGCACCAAGACGATGATCTTCGACCCGTACTTCATCGTGCACTACCTCAGCCAGTTCCTCGTGCTGGAGCCCGGCGACCTGATCAACACGGGCACTCCGCCCGGCGTCGGCATGGGCCTCACCCCGCCCGTCTACCTCCGGCCGGGCGACGTGATGGAACTGGGCATCAAGCAGCTCGGCACCCAGCGCCAGAACGTGCTCGGGCCCCGGTGAGCCTGCCCTCCATGCGGGCGTTCGTCCTGACGGCGCCTGGCGTCCACGAGATCCAGGACCTCCCCGCGCCGGTGGCCGGGCCCGGCGAAGTCGTCGTCGAGGTCGAGCGGGTCGGCGTCTGCGGCACCGACGTGGAGTTCTTCACCGGTGAGATGGCCTACCTGCACCAGGGCCACTCCGCCTACCCGTTGCGGCTCGGGCACGAATGGTGCGGCCGGGTCACGACGGTCGGCGACGGCGTCGATCACGGGTGGATCGGTCGACGAGTCATGGGCGACACAATGATCGGCTGTGGTTCCTGCCGACGCTGCCGGCGCGGGCACCAGCATGTCTGTGAGAGGCGGCACGAGGTGGGCGTGCGCACCGGCCGCCCCGGCGCACTGGCCGAGCAACTCGCCGTTCCGGTCGGCTCGTTGCACGCCCTGCCGGACTCCGTCGACGAGGTGCTCGGCGCACTGGTGGAGCCGGGCGGCAACGCCCTGCGCGCTGCTCGGGCCGCCTCGGCGCGGGCCGGAGACCGCGCACTGGTCCTGGGCCCGGGGACGATCGGCCTGCTGAGCGCGATGTTCCTCCGCGCCGCCGGGGCGGAAGTCCACCTCGTGGGCATCGAGGAGGGCTCGCTCGCCTTCGCCCGGGGTCTCGGTTTCGAGCACGTGTGGACGGAGGACTCGTTGCCGGACCTGCCGTTCGACGCGGTCGTCGACGCCTCGAACGCCGCCCATCTGCCCGACCTGGCGCTGGAGTTGGTCGAACCCGCCGGCCGCCTCGTGTACATCGGCCTGGCGGGCGAACCCAGCAGGGTCGACACCCGCACCCTCGCCCTCAAGGACGTCACCGCCGTCGGCATCCTGTCCGCTTCCCCCGGCCTCGACGCCACCATCCACGCCTACGCCGACGGATCCATCGACCCCAGACCCCTGGTCGCCTCGACCGTCGGACTCGCCCAGGTGGGTGCGGTCCTCGCCGGCGAGCGGCCGCCGGACGCGGGATCCGGTCCGAAGATCCACGTCGACCCCCGTCGACACGCCGTCCGATCGTCCTGAGGAGTCATTCCATGACTGAGTTCGACGGTCTCACCGCACTCGTCACCGGCGGATGCAGTGGCATCGGCGCCGCGACCGCCGCGCTGCTCCGGGACCGGGGCGCACGGGTGGCCGTCCTGGACATCCGAGTCGATGGCGCACCCGAGGACGTACTGGCCATGGTGTGCGACATCGCCGACTCGGCCGCGGTCGACGAGGCGATCGCGGAGGCTGTCGATCGTCTGGGCGGTCTCGACGTCCTGGTGAACAACGCCGGCATCGGAGCGGTCGGCGACATCGGCCGGAACGACGACGCCGAGTGGGCCCGGGTCCTCGACATCAACGTCACCGGCATCGCCAGGGTCACCCGCGCGGCTCTGCCTCACCTGCGAAGCTCGTCCCACGCGGCGGTGGTGAACGTGTGCTCCGCCGTCGCCTGCCTGGGTGTGCGCCAAAGGGCCCTGTACAGCGCCAGCAAGGGCGCGGTCCACGCCCTCACGCTCGCCATGGCCGCCGACCACGCGGCGGACGGGATCCGCGTCAACGCCGTGGCCCCCGGCACGGCGGCCACACCATGGGTGTCCCGGCTACTCGACGACGCGGAGGACCCGGAGGCGGCGGCCGAGGCCCTGCGCGCACGCCAGCCGTTGGGGCGTCTGGTGACTGCCGAGGAGGTGGCCCACGCCATCGCGTCCCTCGCCTCCCCGCGAGCCGGATCGACCACGGGAACGATCCTCCGGGTGGACGGCGGCATGACCAGTCTGCGTCTGTGACCTTCGACGAAGGACTTCCCTGTCCAGCCGACGAACCCTCAAGAGCCCTTCGCCGGGATGTGGCGCAATTCGGAAGAACGGCGCTCGACAAACTCCGGTTGCGTGGTGTCACCGGGGCGGGCAGGTCTGATCGCTCAAGTGGCCGAGGCACGGATCGACCTGTCTTGCTCACCGGGAAGTTCGGAGCGTACGGAATTGCCGGCGACCGACGCCCACGGCACGCGTCTCTTCCCTCGCGTGACCTGACGAGCCGACCGACGGGCCCGAATCCGCCTGAGGATGCCACGGCCGGGCTCCGGCGCCGTGAAGGCGGCGGTGCCGGAGCCCGGTCGCGGCCGCTTCCGTACACGTCCGACAGTCGGACGAGCGACCCGGATCAGCCCGTTCCACACCACACCGGCGCCGAACGGCCCGCCGCTTCGAACGGCCGCTCCCAGAACAGCGGGGTCTCCTCTACGGCGACGGGAAACTCGAGCCGCTTGACCGGGCGGCCGTCACCGCTGACGTGGACGCGGTCCTCGTACGGCCCGTCGAGGGGCAGCCGGATCTCCGGTTCCTCGGTGGCGTGGCCCGCGCCGATCAACATCGCGGCGGTTCGGGCGAGCGAGAGCCGGGAGACCGAGCCCTCACCCGTTGTCACCCGATGCGTCAGTCCCCGGATCGCGGCCGCGGCGATCTGGTATCCGGTGGCGAAGTCGAGTGCCTCGACGGGCAGGTGACGGGGCCGGTCGGCGTCGACCAGCCGGCCGAGCGCGTTGATCGGTGTTCTGTGCTCCGGGTCGGCGAGGGCCCAGGCCGTCGTCGCGTCGGCGAGGCCCGCCCACCGGACCAGGCAACCGGCGCTCCCGAGGCCGGCGCGCACCTTACGCCCGGCCGGTGACGCCCTCCCCTACCAACTCGCCCTCCAGCCGCCCGGGTTCGGCGCATCCGCCGTCACCGACATCGAGCACGGCGGCGAGGTCGCCGTACCCGCCGGGTGGAGCGTCTTCGTCCAGGTCTACCGCAGCACCGACGACGAGCCGTTCGACTGGACCGCCCTCGACAGCTTCGGTCCGGACGACATCGACGCCCTCACCTATGTCGACGAGAACTCCGACGGCGTGGCCGCGCGGCAGGCCGCGACGGCGGCGACCCGGTTGACCGGGCTGCGCCGGCTGGAGATCCACAGCCGCGCACTGGCACTGGCCGAGTCCTGGAGCGAGGCGATGACGACACTGGGCCGCTTGACCTGGCTGCGGGTCCTGAGACTTTCGACGTACGACATCGACGAACTGTCCGGTGTTTCGCTCGGCGCGCTGAGCGAGTCCCTGCCGGACACCGTCATCAACGATTACTGGAGTGGACTTTCCGATGCCTAGAAACGACGCGCCCCGACGCGGCACAAAGCAGCAGTCGCGCCGCGTGGACCTCGCGGCGGGTACCACCGGGGAGCCTGAGCAGACCGGTTCGCTGCGGGCGCGGGCCATCAGCGAGATCCGGTCACGCATCCAGACGGGTGCGATGGCTCCCGACCACACCTTTTCCGAGGTGACGATCTGTGAGGAGCTCGGCATGAGCCGGGCACCGGTCCGCGAGGCCCTCATCGCGCTCTCCTGCGGTGGATGGCTCGAGCCGCTGCCGCGGGCCGGCTGGCAGGTGCGCGCCCTGACGCTCAACGAGGCACGGAATCTCATGGCCGTCCGCGCGGCCCTGGCGCCCGCCGCCGCCGCTGCCGCCGCACGCAGGGCGCCTCACGAGGACGAGGCCGTAGCCGCGCTGCAGGGCTACTGTGACATCCAGGCGAGCGACGAACCCGTCGATGAGGTGATCGTCGCCATGTACCGTTGCCTCAGGCGGATCGCGCGCCTGTCGGGCAACCTCGAGTTCGACCGCTGTCTGGAGGATGTGCTGTCCAGACTCGTTCGCTACTACCTCCTGACACCGGTCCAGGAGGCGCTGCGGAGCGAGTCGATCCCGATCCATCCGGTCGTGGAGGCGGTCCTCGCCGGGGACTCCGACGCCGCTCACGATCAGATGCTCGGTTTCGTCACCCGGGACCAGCGGCGACTCACCGAGGCGATCATCGACAGCGACCTCGTCCAGTCCGTGAAGTTGACACTGCCGTCGGGACATACACCTACCCGGAGAAGAGACAGTGCCTAAGGAGCCCGATCCATCCGAGGGTCCGAACGTGGTGCCCATCGATTCCTACCGTCGGGCCGGGACACCCGGCACGAAGGCAGCGAGGCGGGGCCCGATGACGGTTCCCGGCCGCTGGGGCTGGGACCGCTACGGCCCTAACTCCGCGTGCCGCAACGACATCGACTGCCCACCCGACAAGATCTGTGAGCACGGCCGCTGCGTGTGAACCCCGGCCCGCCACCCGAGCTGCACTGGCCGGCGCCATGGACCGGCAAGGGCGGCCGGCGCAGCTCAGTTGTCGGAAAGAAGGTGGCGGAAGCCGGTGAGCATGGCCCGCAGGCCGATGTCGAAGGAGTGCTCCGCGCGGGTGTGGTCGGTGGGCGTCTGATCGAGTACGGCGCTGAGGTGCGGGGCTGTTTCGCGGGTGACGTCGGAGACCATGACCGGGGGCGAGACGAGGTCGAGGGCGGAGCCGAGGATGAAGCTCTCCAGCGCGTTGACCAGGGGCATGACCTGGGCCTCGGCGAACCCCGCGGCGAGCAGCAGTTCGGCGACCTTCTCGTACATGGCGTGCATGAAGGGTTCGGCGAGCGGGGCCACGGCGAGCAGCGGGACCGCGCCGGGATGTGCGGCGAACGCGGCGAGGTAGGAGCGGGCCCAGTCCTCCAGGGCCTGCTCCCAGGGCTGGGACCAGTCCTGGTCGGCGCCTTTGGTGGTGTGGGCCAGCTCCTCGCGCATGAGGGAGATGATCTCGTCGCGCCCTGAGACGTGATGGTAGAGGGCGGACGGGGCCACACCGAGGGCCCGGGCGAGGGCGGGGATGGTGAGGGTGCCGTTCTCGTCGGCCAGGCGCAGTGCGGCTGCGCCGATGCGCCGCCGGTCCAGCAGGGGCGTGCGTGGTCGTGGCACGGGGGTGGTTCCTCGTCTCCTGTGTCCAGAGGCGGACCCGCTCGGGGCGCCGTGACCCAGACGTTACCGAATACCTTTCAGTAAAACTCTTCCGCAACGTCGGGGCGACGCCTACATTACCGGAAACCGAACGCCTTTCAGTTTGTGCGTCCGGGCGTCAGAACCAGGTCGGGAAGGGCACCGCCACGCCATGCACGCAGACACCGTCTTCACCGGGGGAATCGTCCGGACCGGAGACACGGACGTTCCCGTCCACGACGCCCTCGCCGTCACCGACGGCCGGATCAGCGCACTGGGCCCGGATGCGGCAGCCTCGCGCGGCCCCCGGACGACCGTGGTCGACCTGGCGGGCGGGGCGCTGCTTCCCGCTTTCGGTGACGGTCATGTCCACCCGGTGCTCGGCGGGCTCGGGCTGCGCGGTGTGCCCGTCCGGGAGTGCGCGTCCGTCGAGCAGATCGTCGAGGCCGTACGGCGTTGGGCCGCTCTGCACCCGGAGGCCGAGTGGATCACCGGCGACGGGTTCGATCCCTGGCTGGCACCGGACGGACTGTTCGACGCACGGTGGCTGGACGCCGCCGTACCCGACCGCCCGGTGCTGCTGCGCACCTCCGACCACCACACGGCCTGGGTGAACAGCGAGGCCCTGCGGCACGCCGGGTACACGGCCGGCACCCCGGATCCCTCGGGCGGTCGGATCGTCCGCCGGGACGGCGGTGAAGAACCACTGGGCACGCTGCGTGAGTTCGGCGCCCTGAACCCTGTCCTCTCCCTCGTTCCGACGCCGTCCCTCGCGGAGCACGTGGACGCCCTTCGCGAGGCGACCGCCCGGTTCGCCGCCGCCGGGGTGACCTGGGTGCAGGACGCCCTGGTCACGCCCGACCTCGCAGACGTCTGGGTCACCGCCGCGACCACCGGGCCGGGTCTGCCGGTCCGCGCCGACCTGTGCTTCCTGCTGGAGCCCGACGGCTGGCGGGAGCGGATCGCCCGCTTCGCCGCCGACCGCGAGCGGGTGGAGAGCGCCGCGCCCGGGCTGATCACCGCGCGGAGCGTGAAGTTCTTCGCGGACGGAGTGATCGAGGCGGGCACCGCCGCCCTGCTGGAGCCCTACACCGACTGTCCGCACTCGCACGGTATGGCCACCTGGACACCCACCGAACTCGCCGAGGCCGTGACGGCCGTGGACGCGCTCGGGTTCCGGCCGCACGTCCATGCCATCGGCGACGGCGCCGTACGCGCCGCCCTGGACGCCGTCGAGGCCGCCGACCGTGCCAATGGGCCACGCGACCGACGGCCGGTCATCGCCCACGCCGAGCTGATCGAAGCAGCGGATCTGCCCCGTTTCCGCGCACTCGGGGTGATCGCCAACCTGCAGCCGCTGTGGTCGCAGTGCGATCCGCTGATGACCGAGCTCATCCTGCCGAGGATCGGCCCGGAGCGCGGCGCCCGGCAGTACCAGACGGCGTCCCTGCTCGCCTCCGACGCCCGCGTCGCCTTCGGCAGCGACTGGCCGGTCACCGCCCATGAACCACTGCGGGGCATCGCCACCGCCGTCACCCGCCAGACGCCCGAGGGAACTCCCGAGGGCGGCTGGCTCCCCGAGGAGCGCATCGACACCGCGAGCGCTCTCGCCGCCTACTCCGCGGGCTGCGCCCACCAGGCGTTCGAGGAGAAGGACTGGGGCGCGCTGCGCCCCGGGATGCGCGCCGACCTGGTGCATCTCGCCGCCGACCCGGTCACCACCGCACCGGCCGATCTCGCACACCTGCCCGTCCTGGGCACCTGGCTCGCCGGCCGCCGCACCCACGCCGACGGCCCCTCCACCCCCTCGCGTGCCGCAAGAGGTTAGACGTACGGTCAGTACGCCGACCCCACGACCGGCCCGCGGGTCAGGGGCAACCCGCTCATCCCCTCGATCACACGCACCACGCGGAGACATCATGACCGAGCCCCTCGTCCCCACCGCACCCCAGCAGCCCCCGCAGACCGCCGGGACCGACGCGAGCAGCCACCTGCGGCGCGGCACGCTCGGCCTCGCCGACATCGTGTTCTTCGTGGTGGCGGCCGCCGCGCCGCTCACCGTGATGGCCGGTGTCGCACCACTGGCGATCCTCTTCGGCGGCATCGGCGCCCCGGTCGCCTATCTGGCCATCGGCGTCCTGCTGTGTCTGTTCGCGGCGGGCTTCACCGCGATGACGCCGTACATCCGCAACGCGGGGGCCTTCTACTCCTACATCACCCGGGGGCTGGGACGCCCGGCCGGGCTCGGCGCGGCACTGCTCGCCGTGTTCTCCTACAACGCCCTGCAGATCGGCGTGTTCGGCGCCTTCGGCTTCTTCGCCGCCGGTACGGCCGACGACCTCCTCGGCGTCGACCTGCCGTGGTGGGGGTACGCCTTCGCGGGCGTGGCCCTCGTCTGGTTCCTCGGCTTCCGCTCCATCTCCCTGGGAGCCAAGGTGCTGGCCGCGCTGCTGATCGCCGAGACCGCGATCCTGGTGCTGCTGGCGGGCGCGATCCTGATCAAGGGCGGGGCGAGCGGACTGAGCCTGGCCTCCTTCGCACCGTCCCATGTGTTCACCTCGCAGATGAGCGCGCCGCTGGGGCTGGCGGTCGCCGCCTTCACCGGCTTCGAGGCCACGGTGATCTATCGGGAGGAGGCGCGCGATCCCGATCGCACCGTGCCCCGCGCCACCTATGTCGCCGTCGGCTTCCTCGGTCTCTTCTACACGTTCGTCGTCTGGGTGATCGTGCAGGCGTTCGGCAACGACGGCGCGGTCGGCGCGGCGGCGAAGAACCCGGCTGAGATGTTCTTCACCGCCATGACGCAGTACGTCGGCGCCTGGGCCACCGACCTCCAGCGCATCCTGATCGTCACCAGCCTGCTGGCCTCCCTGCTCGCGTTCCACAACGCCATCACCCGTTACGGGTACGCCCTCGCCACCGAGCACGCTCTGCCCACCTCACTGGGGCGCATCCACCCCCGGCACGGTTCCCCGTGGATCGCGGGCCTCGTGCAGAGCGTCCTGGCGGCAGCGACCGTGGCCGTGTTCGCGGCGATCGGCGCCGATCCGTACAACCAGTTCCTGCTGTGGGTGAACACCCCGGGTGTGGTCGGCATCCTCGTCCTGCAGTTGCTGGCGGCCTGCGCGGTCGTCGCCTTCTTCCGCCGCAACCCCCCGCAGCGGGGCGAGGGACGGCTGCGCACCCTGGTCGCCCCCGGTGTCGCCGCGATCCTGCTCGCCGCCGCCACCGTTCTGGTCTGCACCCGTCTGAACCTCTTCACCGGCGCAGGCCCGGCCGTCAACTGGGGACTGGTCGCCCTCACCCCGGCCATCTTCCTCACCGGCGTCGTCCTCGCCGCCCGGATGCGCCGCACCCGGCCCGACGTCTACGCCAGGCTCGCCACCACCGACGTCGACTGAGCGACCTCACGGCCCGACGCGCTCACGACACCGTCCCGGTACCGGGACGGTGTCATCCGTTGCACCGCTCAGCCCTCTCTCGTCCCCGTCGGGGAAGCGGGGACGCGCCCCTTCGAACGAAAGAGGCGTGGCAAGGCTTCTCTCGGCGGGCGTTGGACGGCGCTGGTCCTGCGTCGACCGGTCAGGGCGATGGTCGCTTCCGTCACCGCGCCGGTCGTGATCGCGCCGCCGGCCTCGTTCAACCCCCGAGGGCCATGTCCGTCAAGTTCAGCGACGCCCTGGCTCCCTGCCTCATGGTCGTCGTGGGCCTCGCCGTCCTGGTGCTGATCCTGGTTGTCCGCCTCGTTCGGCACGGTGGTGACTTCAGGGCCCGCACCGGCCGAGATATGCATGGGCTGCACCGGAACGCGTCGATGTGGCCCCCGGTAGACGCGGAGGCCACACACATACGGGTCCGTACGGCTCAGGCGAGGCCCGCCACCAAGCGGAAGAAGAAGTCCTGGCGGTTGGTCGTGTTGTAGCCGTAGGGGTCCAGACGCAGCTGGAAGTTCTTGTGGCGCAGGCAGTAGTTGGGGTGGTTCACCGGCTGGAGCATCACGGCGTCCGCGTACGGTGACGGCAATGGGCAGAAGGTGGCGTCCTGGGCGAACAGAGGCGAGCCGTCGTTGCGTTCGGCCCGCAGGACGAAGTCACGCAGGTGCAGATACTTGCCGCTGGACGTGGTGAACGTGTAACAGGCGCTGTTGGCCAGGCCTTTGACCACGGTGAAGGTGGAGTCCTCACGGGACTCCGAGCCGCCCACCTGGTCGAGTGCGATCAGGCCGCCGCTCTCGTGCCAATAGCGGTCGGGGTAGTTGACCGCCTGCAACGACCGCTGGTAGCCGTTCGGCGTGGGGTTGGACGGCTTCGTCGTCGGGGTGACCGACGCCGACGGCGAGCTGTGGGGCGTAGCACTGCCGTCGGCCGCGGGTGCCGCGGTGGACGAGGATGCGGTCGGAGAGGCGGCCGTGCCGGGCGTGCGGCTGCCCGGTGCCGAGGTGGAGCCGCTCGCCGAGGGCGTGGCGAACGAGATCAGCCCGGACCCCGTCTCGTCGTCGGACAGGGGCTGTCCCCCGCGGGCCTCCGGCTTCCGTTCCTCGTCACGGTCATTGACGGCGATTGCGGTGGCGCAGGCGACGGCGGTGGTCACGGCGAGGGCGACGGCCAGCCAGAGCCGTCGCGTTCCGGGAGGCCGGGGGGTGTCCCGAGCCCAGTCGTGCTCCCACGGTTGTCCCTGGGGCAGCCGAGACTTGGATTCTGGCATGCGCTAGTTCCTCCAGCGGCGCTTCTTACGGCGACCGAAGCTGTGGTGATCCTTTGGGCGGAAGGTGAGACAGCAGTGCAAGCCAGGGGGCGCGTTCCGCCGACTCGCACTCGACGACGCCGGGCGGGTGGACTGCCGGCCCCGACGCATCTTGTCCTGCTCCCGGCTGACGGCGGACTCGTTCCCTGACTCCTCAGATATTGTATTCGCGGCACCGGGGGTAGGTGCACGGGCGGGCCGAGGCGGTGGCCGAAATGGTGCAGACCTCCGCCCAGCGGACCGGTGAGGTCGCACCGTGCGGCTCCCTGCAGGAGGCCGCCGTCGGTCAGCCAGCCGGACCGGCTGTGACTCCGTTGCGCAGCACGGGCATTCCCACATCACGTCCGCGCCCTCTGCTGCGGCTCCGGCCTCTGCCGAGGTGGCCATCCGCCCGGCAGCTCGTCGGGGCGCAGGTGGCACGGCGTTCCCGGTGAGGACCGATGTTCCGTATCCTCATCCGGACCAGGGCGTGCGATCGCAGGCAACGGCCAGCGAGGGACCGCCATGGGCTCAGGATCCTGGCCCTCCCAAGGACCTTCCCTAGGCTGCCGTCGTCCTCAACCAGCGCGTCATCGCGCGCGCGTCGAATTCTTCCTGGGTCGGCCGAGCAACTCTCGTGCCCGATCTCCCCTCCCGCGTAAGCCAGTTGCGGAACCTGGCTGACGCACTCGAAGCCCAGTCAGAAGCGACCGCCGACCCGTTCACCCCGCACCCGGACACCGTCGACGTTGTCAACAACCGGCACACCAAACGCGGACAACTGAACTCCGCCGTCCCAGACGCGCTCCAGCTCCAGCGGCACATCCGCCGCTACCACGGCATCCCTCGGTCGTTGCTCAAGCGGCCAGTCGCACGACGCCGCTCTCCAGCGCCGTCTGTGGACCGTTGCGCCGAAGCCGGCCGACCGCCTTCGCCATCGGCGAGGCAGACGCGAGGCGCATCTCCACTTCGCCGCCGTGAGGGCGTTCGCTCGGGCTGCGTCCGGGGCGCGCGAGGGCTTCGGCCAGGTGGGCTACGCTCGGCCGAAGCCCCTGCCACGCCGAGTCTTCGACTCGAAGACTCCGTGTGGCGTCGCTGTTCTGCTCCGGACTGCTCAGCGGCTCAGGCAGCGACCAGCTTCTGGATGCGCGGGTGGTTCTCCAGAGCCCACCGCACGGTCTTCGCCGGGCGTCCGAGCAGGGTCTCCAGTTCGTCGGTCATGCCGCCGTATCCTCCGCGGCCGATGATCCGGGTCAGGGTCTTCAGATGCTCCGCGATGTGCGGGTACGCGGACATGTGGGCGTCCACGTAGGTCTTGTTCCAGGCCTCGATGTCCTCGGGAACATACGTGACCGGACGTCCCAGCACGGCCGAGAAGTCCTCCGCGATCCCGTGCATGTCCTTGAGCTCCGAGCCGGTGAGCGCGTAGGACTTGGAGATGTGCGGCGCCGGGTCGGCCAGGATCTTCGCGTTCAGTTCCGCGACGTCGTACCCGGCGATGGGTGCCAGCTGGTGCTCGCCGAAGGGCAGGCGTAGTTCGCCGTCGGCCAGTGAGCCCAGGGCCAGCCAGGTCATGATGGGGTTCTCGACGAAGAAGGCCGCCTGGATGTTGACGGTCGGGAGGCCGGACCACTCCAGCACCCGCTCGGCGACCCAGTGGGCCCGCTGCTGCGGCGACCAGTTGGCGACGAGGCCGCCGAGCCGCGCGCGCCGCTCTTCCTCCGGCGCGGTCATCCGGTCGAAGGTCATGAACGACTGCTCGTACTCGGAGATGTTGACGAACACCTCGATGTCGCCCTGGGCCCGGGCCGCCGCGGCCATCAGGCTGACGGCGTCGGTGTAGTACGGCGACAGGCTCATGCTGAAGTAGATGCGCCTCACGCCCTTCAGCGCGGCGGTCACGTCGGCGATGGTGAGCAGGTCACCGACGAAGACCTCCGCCCCGGCCTGACGGAGCGACTGCGCGCGTTCGTCGTCCTGCCGTACGAACGCGCGCACGGGGTGCCCTTGTTCGAGCAGCATGTCGACCATCGTCCGGCTCACACCACCGATCTCGCCGGCGGCACCGGTGATCAGGATGGGATTGCGGTCTTGCATCAAGGTGTCCTCTGTCTGGTGGGGTGGGGCCGTTGTTCGGAAGGTCGGGGCGGTGGGCGGCCATCGTCGTGCCGGGTGACCGTCTCCGCGGGAGCGTGTGCGTCAGCCGGCCAGGCGGTTGATCTTGCGGATCTGCTTGTCGAAGGCCCGGGCGGGAACGAGACGGCGCAGTGTGCTCACGCGTCCGGCCGTGGAGCCGGCGGTGTAGCGCAGCTTCGGCCTGGCGTCGGTCGCCGCCGCGACGATCGCCTTGGCGACGACGGCGGGTTGGTCGCCGTCCCTGATCGCCTGCGCCATGACGCGGTCGACGGTCTGCCGCTGCTGGGCGTAGGCGTGCAGGGGTGTGTCCGGCTTCGCGCTGTTGGCCTCGAATCCGGTCCTGGTGTAGGCGGGTTCGACGAGAAGCGACCGGACACCGTGCTCACGGATCTCGTGGTCCAGGGACTCGGAGTAGCCCTCGATCGCGTGCTTGGAGGCGGTGTAGACGGCCATGTACGGCTGGGGCATGAACCCGAGTACGGACGAGATGTTGATGATGCGTCCGCGTTTCTGCGCGCGCATGTACGGCAGGACCTCCGTCACCATGCGCATGACCCCGAAGACGTTGGTGTCGAAGACGGCCTTGGCCTGCGCGAGGGAGGTTTCCTCCGCCGCGCCCGTCGAGCCGACGCCGGCGTTGTTGACCAGGACATCGATGCGCCCGAACCGTTCGCTCACCTCCTGGACCGCCGCGGCGACCGAGGCGTCGTCGGCCACGTCGAGGTCGATGAAGGTCACACCGTCGAGCGGGGTGACGCGTGAGGTGTCGCGGCTTGTGCCGACCACGTCGAAACCCGCTGCGACAAGCGCGAGCGCGGTTTCCTTGCCGATGCCGGATGACGCACCCGTCACGAGTGCCACCGGCCGATCTGTCGTCATCATGACTCCCGCGCTCATCCGCCCATTGAAAAAACCGATCGGTTTCCGAACCACTGTAAACCGATCGGTTTCCGCGTGCAAGTTCAGGCAGGGAGAGTGACGGCATGGGCGGGATCAGGCGAACGCCTACGTGCAGCCGATCTCGACGCGCCCCGAAACGCTCCTGATGCAGATGCAGGGATACGTCACCGTCGCGGCCTCTGCCGAGGCGTAGGGCGACGACCTGATCGGCGAGGTCGTCCGGGCCGGCCGGATGAGGATCCGGGAGACAGTGCACCTGCCGCTGGGCGCCAATGCCGAGGAGACCGCGGGCTTCTTCGCCTGCGGCACGCTCGGCAACACTCTTGCGGCCATGAGGCTCCCCCCGAACGCCGGGCGACAGGGATGCGTTCGGGAGGCGCGATACGTCAGCGCACGCCCGCCGCGTCGAGCAGGGTGGTCACCGTGGGCGCGACGAGGCCCGGCAGTTTCTCCGCTCCGATGCCCGCGCGGGCGCTGGCGCCGTCGAAGACGAGGCTGAGCTGCCGTGCCAGCAGGCCGGGATCACTCGCTCCGCCCTGTTCGGCCTCGGCACGGAAGAAGGCGGTCAGGTTCTCCTTGACCCCATGGGCGACCTGGCTCGCGGGGTGACTCTGGTCCTTGAGCTCGATCTGCGCGGCCAGGAAAGGGCAGCCGTAGAACCCGGGTTCGCCGGACTGCGATTCCACCTGCTCGAAGACATACAGGATCCGCTCCCTGGAGGAACGGCCGTCGTCCGCCGCGGGCAGGAGTGCCGCCACATAGGAGGACGTGCGCCGCTCCAGACTCGCCGCGAGCAGTTCATCCTTGCTGTGGAACAGCTGGTACATGGAGCGCTTCGACACTCCCGCCGCCTTGCACAGCGCCTCGACGCCGATGTTGACACCGTCTCGGTAGGTGAGCGTGGCCGCCGCCTCCAGCAGCCGCTCCCTGGGGCTGAGTTTCACTTCAGTGGTCATACCACGAGATTAACCCAAAGCGAAGCAAATGAAAACCGATCGGTTTCCAGCGTCCGAATAACGGCCCCGCCCTGGGGGAGGGTGAGGGTGGCTTTCGCTATGTCGGGGTCGCGGTCTTCTCGGGCGTCGTCTCCAGCGGGATGCGGTGCAGCCCCTTGCGGTCGTACCACCCCAGTACGCCGAAGCCGAACAGTGCCGCCGCCACGAGGGCGGCCACCATCATGACCCAGCCCCGGGTCAGTCCCGCGTCACCCTGGGCGTCGTAGTAGAGGATCGAGCGGATACCGCCGGTGATCTGCCGCAGCGGCTCGAACTCCGCGAGGAAGCGGTAGAAGCCGGGCAGCGCCTCGATGGGCGTGGTGGCCCCGGCCGTCGGCACCGCCATCCCGATGAAGACCAGCGTGACCACCAGCATGCCGGGCGTGCCGAACACGGCGAGGAGGGTGAGCGCGCCGATCCCGGCGACCGCGATGGCACACACCGAGTACAGCCACAGCAGCGGCAGATGGGAGGCGTCCATGCCCATGAGACCGATCGCGCCCGCCATGACCAGGGTGCCCATCAGCAGCGACAGACCGGCCATGAGGGTGGCGCTGATGGCGAGGGTCTGCACCCGGGTCGCCCGGATCAGCGGGCGGTGCAGGCGCAGCGGGCCCATGTCGTTGTGGGTGTAGCCGAGGGCGTGGTCGACCTGGCCGCTGATGACGTTGGCGGAGAGCATGCCGACGACCACGAGGGTGAGCGCGTAGTAGAACGCCGTCAGGCCCAGGCCGCTGTGCGAGTCGAGCGGATGGCCGTCCTCGACGGTGACGGCGGCCGGGTCGGCGAGCAGGACGCGGGCCGCGGCGGGCAGCTTCGCCTCTGCGGTTCCGATCCGGGCGGTCAGCTCCTTGCCCACTTGCAGCGAGGCGTTCGCCGCTGCCCGGGTCGTCGCCGTCCGGGCCAGGCCGGAGCCGATGCTGCCGGCCGACTGGTTTGTCAGCACTGTCAGCGTCGGGCGGGCCGGGGTCCCGGTGGCCGCGGTGCCGGTCAGTGCGGTGACGGAGGAGGTGAAGTCGGCCGGGACGACGAGCGCGCCGAACAACTTGCCCTTGCCGAGCCGCTCCTTCAGCTCCTTCTCGTCCATCACCTTCCAGTCGATCCTGTCCCCGCCCGCGGTGGACTTCCCGATCGACTCGGTGATCTGAGCCCCCAGGTTGACCTGTCCCACTCCTTCGTCCGCGTTGACCAAGCCGACGGGCAGCTTGGTCAGGTGATCGACCGGATCGATGTTGGCGCCGACGTAGAACACGGCGAACAGCAGCGCGAGTACGCCTGTGATGACGCCGTTGGCCATCCACAGCGGTCTGGCGCGCAGGATGCGGAAGGGGTGAATGCCACTCATGACGTATGGGTCTCTCGTTCGGTGGACGCGGAACGTTTCGTCGGGGGCTGCCAGCCGCCGGTGACTTCCTTGACGGGCTTGTGGGGGAAGCGGCGCCGGGCGTACTCCTGCGCGTGTGAGCCCGGCAGCACGTACAGGGTTTCCTTCTTGTCCTGGAGCGGGCGCAGCACGGTGTCCATGAAGGTCTTGCGGTCGTCCAGGTAGGGGCCCAGGACGTCCTCGCCGGCGGGGCAGACGGCAAGGCAGTAGCCGGACTTGTAGCCGGGCGGTGAGGACAGGCTCTGCCACAGGGAGGCGTTCTCGGAATCGGTGACCCGGGAGCGGTAGTCGGCGGCGTCCTCGCTGTCGGCCACGGTCTGCGCCCAGTCGGTGAACCCGCTCATGAACTCGCGGTAGTTGTGGGTGGTGCAGGCCAGTGCGTCGAAGGCGCCGTCCTTGGCGATGGCGCCGACCGGGCAGGCCGCGACGCACAACTTGCAGTCGATGCAGGGGTTGTAGTCCAGTGCCTGCCCGTACTCGCTCACCTCGGCGTCCACCAGCACGGTGACCAGCAGGACGAAGCTGCCGAACTTCGGATGGATGACGTTGCGGTGCAGCCCCATCACGCCGAGTCCGGCGGCCACCGCGACCGTCTTGTGCGCCACCACCCAGATCCGCTCCCGGGGAAAGCGGTCCATCTCCTGGGGGAAGCCGACCGACGGGTTCAGCGCCCGGTAACCGGCGTCCTGCAGCGCCTGGGTGACACCGCGCGCGGCCCGGTTGGCCTGGTCGTCGGCCTGGTGGAACTCCTGGTTGGCCACGCTGCGGGCCGGGGAGCGGCAGTTGTCGCGGTTCATCCGCACCGCCATCGCGATCAGCGTGCGCGTGCCGGGCAGCGCCGAAAGCGCGTACTCGCGCTCGCCGGCCAGATCGGGGTGGTCCAGACTGACCGCGGCCACGTCGTCCGCACCGGCCTCCAGACACAGCTCACGCAGCCAGACCGCGTCGATCACCGCCGGCGGGCGCGCCCCGTCACCGGCCGCACGCCGGGCGAGGACCGCCTGCACCGACGGGTGGGCAGCCAGCTTCGCCGGAAGCCTGCGAACCGCCGACTTCACCCCGGCATCGTCCCCGGAAGTCATCCGACCCTCCTCGATCAGCCAGTGGTCAGACTCGCCCTCACGACGAGAAACCGATCAGTTCCATCACTGTAAACCGATCGGTTTCCCTACACAAGGTCGCGGAGTACGTCGCTCACCGAGACCGCCCGCCGACGCGGCACGTCAGCGCATGTCCGCCGCGTCAAGCAGGGTGGTCACCGTGGGGGCGATGAGCCCTGTCGGCGTGTCGGCCTTGATCCCCGCACGGGCGCTGGCGCCGTCGAAGACCAGGATCAGTTGTCGGGCCAGCAGATCCGGGTCGCTCGCGCCGCCCCGTTCGGCCTCGGCACGGAAGAAACCCACCAGGTCCCCCTTGACCTGGCGGGCCACCCGGCTCGCAGGGTGGCCCTGATCCTTGAGCTCGATCTGGACAACCAGGTACCGACAGCCCTGGAAGTCGGGCGCACCCCCCTGTGACGCCAACTGGTCGAAGACGTGCAGGATCCGCTGACGGGGTGAACGGTTGTCGTCGGCCGGGGGCAGGAGTGCCCCCACGTAGGCGGAGGCGCGTTCCTCCAGACTTGCCGCCAGCAGTTCGTCCTTACTGTCGAAAAGCTGGTACATGGAACGCTTCGACACCCCCGCCGCCTTGCACAGCGCGTCGACGCCGATGCCGACACCGTCTCGATAGGTGAGCATGGCCGCCGCATCCAGCAGCCGCTCTCGGGGACTTGACTTCGCCTCGGTGGTCATATTGCGAGGTTAACTCCATTCCGACCAAATGAAAACCGATCGGTTTACGGCGCCTTGGTGCGGCGCCTCGCGGCGCCCGCGAGCCTCGGAAATTCAGCCCGCATTGCGGGTGCCCGGTACCAGCGATGATCATTTCGCTGAGGACGGATCGCGGGGGCAGAAGCACACACGATCGCGGAGGAGCCCTGTCTCCCTACGCCGATTCGTGCCTTGAGAACACCGATCAACGCAGGTAGCAGGGCGCATCCGCGGTGGATTCACGCTCAGTGGGCGATCACAGGCTCGCCCTCCGACGGTGCCAGGGCCGCGTTCGGTACCAGGAACGCCGCGAGCACCGCACCGACCACGAAGATCCCGGCGCCCCATGCCAGGGTGGCCGTGTAGCCCTCGACCCCGGCCTGCGCCACGGTCAGCGCGCTGGGCTTGTGCGAGGACAGGTAGTCGGTCGTGGCCGAGGAGGCAACGGTGGTCAGCAGCGCCGTGCTGATCGAGCCACCCACCTGCTGGCTGGTGTTGATCAGCGCCGAGGCGACGCCCGCGTCCTCGTGGTGCACGCCGGCGGTCGCACCCTGGAACGCGGTGGTCATCACCAAACCGATGCCGAGACCCAGCAGGATCATGCCGGGCATGATGTGGGCGACGTAGGTGCTGTCCAGCCCGAGCCGGGCCAGCAGGGCCATGCCGGATGCGGCGACCAGGAAGCCGGCGGTGATCACGATCTTCGGACCGACCCTGGGCAGCAGCAGCGAAGGCGCCGTGGTCGACGAAGCGACGATGCCCCCGACCATCGGCAGGAACGCCAGACCGGCCTCGATCGGCGAGTAGCCGATGCTGGCCTCCAGGTAGTAGGTCAGGAACAGGAAGATCGAGAACATCCCCATGCCCAGGACGAACACCGCCAGGAACGAACCACCGCGGGTCCGGTCCAGCACGACTCGCAGCGGCAGCAGCGGATGCGCGACCCTGGCCTCCAGCCATGCGAACACCGCGAGCAGCGCCACGCCGCCGATCATGGAGCCGAGGGCGACCGGGTCGGTCCAGCTGGTCGATTCGACGTGCGCGAACCCGTAGACGATGCCGAACAGCGCGGCGCTCACCACGACGGTGCCCGGAATGTCGATCTTGGGCCGATCGGTGACCGCGGGCTTGGCCAGCAGCAGCACCGCACCGACCAGCGCGAAGGCCGCGAAGAAGACGTTCACGTACATCACCCAGCGCCACGACGCCCATTCGGTGAGCATGCCGCCGAGCAGGAGTCCGACCGCGGCGCCCGCACCGGACAACGCGCTGAAGATGCCGAAGGCCTTCGCCCGCTCGGACCGCTCGGTGAAGGTCACACTGACCAGTGAGAGTGCCGCGGGCGCGAGCAGCGCGGCGAAGAGGCCTTGGGCCACACGTGCCCCGACGAGGATTTCGAAGCTGTTGGCCGCGCCGCCGACGACGGATGCGCCCGCGAAGCCGACCAGGCCGGTCACGAAGGTGGTACGTCGGCCGAACAGGTCACCGAGTCGGCCACCGAGCAGCAGCAGACTGCCGAACGCCAGGGCGTAACCCGTGATGACCCACTGCCGGCTGCCGTCACTGAAACCGAGGTCATGCTGCGCCGCGGGCAGCGCGATGTTCACCACGGTCGCATCGAGGGTGACCATGAGCTGTGCCACACCCAGCACGACAAGCACCCACCAGCGGACGCCATGTGAGCCGCGCAGGCCCGAGTCTGTCTTCCCGGGGGCGGGCGCCCCACGGTCCAAGGTGGTAGTCATCTTTTCCCTTTGTCGCTGGTCATAGGCCGAAAACCGGGTTGGAAACCGATCTGTTTCCCCTCTAGGAAAACAGATCGGTTTCTGTGACGCAAGTGAACGGGTGACCCCATGCGAGACGTCGACACGCCCCCTACGGTGGGGTTGCTGACCGTATGTACGGTCAATACTTCGAGGTCGAGGAACGCCGTCAAGGGCGTTGTTCCTGTCGCGACGTCGAAGCAGGCCGACCTGCTGGAGGCCGGCCCTGACAGCCCGGACTACGAGATCGCCGAGTACCAAGTCGGTCGTCGGAGGGACGCAACGCGCTGGACGCTCTTCGCGCCGCCCAGCAGATCAAGGGTTCGGGGGTGTCTCCGGACTCCCCCGTGGGTATCGCCGGCTACTCGCAGGGCGGGCAGCCCGCCGCCTGGGCGGCCGAACTGCAGCCGGCAGCACGGCGGACACCATCGTCCCGATCGCCCAGGCAGACATGCTCTACCACGACTGGTGCACTCAGGGAGCATCGGTGCGGTACGCGACTCTCCCCGGCCTCGAGCACATCTCCGGCTTTCCGTCAGGGGGCCGGGGCCGCGGGCGGTTCGCTGGGGGCGGCGGCGTCGACCAGACATGAGCGCACGATCCTCAGCACCGCGCCGTCGGGGTCGGCGAGCCCCGGCGCGGTGCCCGGGCGGGTGAGCAGGCCGCCGAGCACCATGTCGACGAGACTGGCGCCGACCTCCTCGGCCGTGTGCGGTCCGGACGGGTCGAACCAGGTCCAGGCCCATTGGGCGGAGCCCATCATCAGCAGGCTCTGGAGGTTGGGATCGCCCTCGCGGAACTGGCCGCTTTCCGTTCCCTTGCGCAGGATGCCTCGTACGAGCCCCAGGTACTCCCCGCGCAGACGTACGCCCTCGCTCATCGTCTCGTGGTCCGCGAGCCTGGCGATCTCCCGTTGGAAGGCCACCGTGGCATCACGGTCGTGTTCCTGGTACAGCACGAAGGCGAACAGCATCCCCGCGAGCTGCTCCGGCGGCGAGGACAGCCGGTTCACGATCAGGTACGCCTCGGCCAGCCTGCGGCGCATATAGGACTCGTGCAGCGCGGCGAGCAGCCGGTCCTTCGTGCCGTAGTGGTGGACGATGGTGCCCTTGGAGATGCCCAGTTCCGCCGCGATGTCGCTGAAGTTGGTGCCGTCGTAGCCGGACTGGGCGACTCGGCGCGTGAACGACTCCAGGATGTGGCCCGACCTGCCCGGGGCGCCCGCACCCGCGCGCCTAGCAGCCATTTCAGGTCCCTCCGTGTCCCCGACGACGAACGATTCTCACCCTATCGCGTCGGCTGACCGTACGGGCGACCAGTCAGGCGGGCACGGTGAACGCGGGGAACGGCTCGCCGTGGTCCGGGCGCAGGATCGTCAGGACCAGGTCCGTCCCCGGTGGCGGGGCGGAGGGAGCGCCCAGGACCGGTGCGTGCAGCCAGGGCCCTTCGGCGAGTTCGACCAGGGCCTGGATCGTGGCGCTCCCGGCTTCGCCCGGGGTCGACACCGCGGCCACGACCCGCGCCGTGCCCATGGCCTCGGCCCATCGCAGGTCCCGTGACTCACAGGCCGTGCACGCCCCGGTGTCAGGACGGCAGTGGTGGCCGCACGCGCCGCAGCGGCGGATCAACAGCACGCCCTCCGTGAGCCCGTCGAACCACGCCGCGGATGCCGCGTCCCGTCGGGCGATGATGTGCGCGGTCATGGAGAGCTCCTTCAGGAGGCGTGCCCGGCGCCGAGCACCAGGGTCGCGTGGTGGTCGAGGACGCCGCCGTTGCCACTGACCAGCGCGACCTCGTGGCGGGGGACCTGGCGGCCCGCACCGGCCTGGCCGCGTACCTGCTGGACGGCCTCGACCAGGGGGGTCATGCCCCAGAGGTAGAAGCCCGACAGCTGTCCGCCGCCGGTGTTGGTGGGCAGTGCGCCGCCGGGGGCGAGCGCGCCGGAGGCCGCCAGTTCTCCGGCCTCCCCCTTCGCGCAGAACCCGTAGTCCTCCAGGGTGACCAGCACCGTGTAGGTGTAGCAGTCGTAGATCTCCCGGACGTCCACGTCGGACGGGGTGATGCCGGCCATCTTCATCGCGGCGGCTCCCGAGGCGGCGGCTCCCGTGACGAGACCGAAGTCGCTGCCCCGCTCCATCACGTATCCCGGGTGTGCCTGGCCCCAGCCCCACACGTGGACCGGTGGCCTGGGCAGGGCGGCGGCGCGCTCGGCGGTGGTGACGACCACGGCGGCGCCTCCGTTGGACACCAGGCAGCAGTCGAACAGATGCAGTGGCTCCACCACCCAGCGGGACCGGTGGTAGTCCGCCAGGGTCAGCGGCCCCCGGAACTGTGCGGCGGGGTTGTGCGCGGCCCACTCCCGTTGCCCGACCGCGACGGCACCGAGGTGGTCGTTGGTGACGCCGTAGTGCGCCATGTAGCGGGCGGCGGCCACGGCGTAGCGGTGGTTGACACTGGTGAATCCACCTGCTGTCTCCGCGCTGCGGAAGCCGGTGGCGGTGAGCGAACTGGAGAGGTACGCGTCCCCGCTCCGGGCGTTCTCGCGCAGCGGCGCGTCCGCGAAGACGCAGACGACGGTGGTCGCGGCGCCGGAGAGCACGGCCGCGGCGGCCTGGGCGACCATGATGCCCGCGGAGGCGCCGAAGGACTGCACCTGGGAGAGCAGGGTGAGGTCGCGCAGGCCCAGTCGCCTGGCGAGGCCCAGGTCGAGGCCCGGGCTCTTGCCCGCGTTGATCAGGAGCCCGTCCACGTCCCGCAGGTGCAGGCCGGCGTCCGTCACCGCGAGCCGCACCGCCTCGTCGGCGAAGTCCGCCGCCGTACGCCCGTACACCTTGCCGACCTCGGTCAGGCCGAGGCCCGCGATCGCCGCATGACGGCCGCCCATCGGATCTCCCTTCTCAAGCCGCTCGTCAGGCCACTGCGGTGGTTCGGCGGGGTGCCCGCGCGTTGCGTTCGCGTGCGAAGTCCAGCGCGTCGCTCCAGGTGCAACCGCGGTTGATCATCACGCGGTACTTCATGATGTGCGTGGGGTGGTCGACCGCCAGCGCGCCGGTGAGGCGTTCGCCGGTGCGGTAGAGCGCCACCCAACGCCCGTCCGCCGGGTGACCGCTGACCACCCGGACCTCGTCGGCGTGGGAGATCCCGACGAACTGGATGCGGGTGCCGTACCAGTCCGACCAGAAGTAGGGGACGGTCGAGTACGGCCGGGCCTCCCCCGGGTTCAGGGCGTTGACGGCGGCGGTCGCGCCCTGCTCGGCGGCGCTGGTCCAGTGTTCGAGCCTCATCGGCTGTCCGAACAGCGGGTTGTGCCAGTGCGCGACGTCACCGGCGGCGTAGACGCCGGGTACGGACGTGGCCAGTGTCCGGTCGCAGCGCACCCCGTCGGAGAGCGTGACGCCGGAACCGTCCAGCCAGGAGGTGGCCGGGTCGGCGCCGATGCCGGCCACGACGAGGTCCGCGTGCAGTGTGCCGCCGTCCGCGAGTTCGACGCCGATTGCCCCGCCGTCCCGCCGGATCGCCCGCACGCCCACCCCGCGCCGCAGATCGGTGCCGGCCCGGTCGTGCAACGCGGCGCAGGCCAGGCCCATTTCGTCGCCCAGCGCCCGGCGCAGGGGAACGTCGGCCGCCTCCACGACGGTCACCGGCAGGCCGCGCTCACGGGCGGCCGAGGCGACCTCCGAGCCGATGAAACCGGCGCCGACGACGACGATCCGGGCCTTTTCGTCGAGCGCCCGGCGCACCGCCGCCGCGTCGTCGGCCGTACGCAGGGTGTGGACGCCCGCGCGATCCTCCGTTCCGGGCAGGACACGGGCGACGGCTCCGGTGGCGATGACCAGCGTGTCGTACGGGACCGGGGCGCCGCCGTCCACCAGGACCGTACGGCCTTCGGTGTCCAGGCCGGACGCGGGGGCGCCGAGCCGCAGGTCGACGCCGAGTTCGCGGCGCAGGGTGTCCTCGGAGCGGAAGGTGGTGTCCGGGGGGCCGCCGGGCGTCTCCGCCAGGTACGCCTTGGACAGGGGCGGACGGTCGTACGGCAGGTGGTCCTCGGCGCCGATGAGCGTGACGGAACCCGTGAAGCCGCTCGCACGGGCGCCTTCGACGGCGCGCAGTCCGGCCAGGGAGGCGCCGACGACGACCAGTCGCTGTGGTGTGGTCACGGCCTCAGCCCTCCGTCAGCCGGAGGGCCTCGGTCGGGCAGCTGGTCACCGCTGCCTGGATCTCGGCCAGTTTCCCGTCGGGGACGACGTCGGCCCTGAGTACGAGGGCACCGTCGTCGTCCACCTCGAAGACGTCGGGCGACAGGGACTCGCAGATGCCGAGGCCGGTGCACTTCCCGCGGTCGAGCAGGATCTTCATGGTCGGGTCGCCTCCTTGGCGTCGAGAGGGCTGAGCGAGGGGCTAGGCGGCCGGCCCGAGCTGGACGGGGAGTCGCCGGATTCCGTTGATGAAGTTGGAGCGGAACCGCTCCGGTTCGCCGGCGAGCCGCATCTGCGGGAACCGGGCGAAGAGTCTGCCGAGCAGCACCCGCGCCTCCATACGGGCCAGGCTGTTGCCCAGGCAGAAGTGGGTGCCGGTGCCGAAGGCGAGGTGGTTGGCCGGGTTGCGGGCGATGTCGAAGCGGTCCGGGTCGGCGAACACGGCCTCGTCGCGGTTGGCGGAGCCGTAGAACATCACGACCTTCTGGCCCTCCTCGATCCGCCGGCCGCCGAGGACGGTGTCACGGGTCGCCGTACGCCGGAACTGGATCACCGGCGAGTGGAAGCGCAGCACCTCCTCGATCGCGGACGGCAGCAGCTCGGGGTCGGCGCGCAGGGTGTCCCACTGGTCGGGGTGGTCGCCGAGGGTGAGCACGGCTCCGGTCAGCAGGTTGCGGGTGGTCTCGTTGCCGGCGATCACCAGCAGCTGGAAGAAGCGGTTCAGGTCCCCGGTCGACAGCCGTTCGCCGTCGACCTCCGCGTTGACGATGGTGCTCCAGATGTCGTCGGTGGGGTGTTCGCGCTTGGCCCGGGTCTGCTCGGCGGAGTACGCGAACATCTCGGTGAAGGCGGAGACGAAGGCCGGCAGGCCGCCGTACGAGGGGTCGTCGAGCCCGACCATCCGGTTGGTCCAGTCGTACAGCAGACCGCGGTCGGCGGAAGACACCCCGAGGACGTCGGCGAGGACGCGCAGCGGCATCTCCGACGACACCTTCTCCACCAGGTCGATCTCGGTGCCCGGCTCGAGGTCATCCACGATGGCTTCCGCGTGGGCGTCGACCGAGTCGAACATGCCCTTCACCATGCGCGGGGTGAACGCCTTGCTGACGATCGACCGCAGCTTGCCGTGGTCGGGCGGGTCGATGTTGAGCATCATCTGCTGGAGCGCGGCAAGGTCCTTCGGCCGCTGGTCCCTCAGGAACGTGGCTCCCCTGTGGGAGGAGAAGACGGCCGGGTCGCGGGACACGGCGGCGACGTCCTCGTACCTGGTCACGGCCCAGAAACCCGGTCCACCGGCGAAGCCCTCGGAGGGGGGCTCCTCGATCCAGGCCACGGGCCGCGTCCGGCGCAGCTCCGCGAACAGGTGGTGCGGGACTCCGTCGCGGTAGGTGTCCGGATGCCCCAGATCCGGGCCCAGCGTCTGAGTGATCACTCGAACTCCTCGAATCCCTCGTCGTTCCGACCGTGCATCGTTGTTATTGACCGTACGTACGGTCTAACGTAAACACGCAGCCTACCCAACGGTCAACCGCTCAAGTGAGAGGGCGGGGCCGGAACACCAGGAAGGGCACCTCATGGACAGCACGATGCAGGAGGCGGAGCTGCTGGTCAGCGGCATCTTCCGGCACGGGGCCACCGTGCACGCGGACAGCCGCGTCCACCACTACCGAGGCGATACGGCCACCTCGACGCCCTTCTCGGGCCTGGCCGGGCAGACCGAGCGGCTGGCCGCCGCGCTCGCCGGACTGGGCATCGGACGGGACGACGTGGTCGCCACCCTGGCCTGGAACACCCCCGCCCATCTGGCGGCGTACTTCGCCGTCCCGGGCATGGGCGCGGTGCTGCACACCCTGAACCTGCGGCTGCACGACGACCAGCTGGCCTACATCGCGGGCCACGCGGCCGACAAGGCCGTCATCGTGGAGGCGGACCTGGTGCCGCAGCTGCAGCGGATCATCGACCGGCTGCCCACCGTCCGGCACGTGATCGTTGTCGGCGAGGCACGACTGGAGGCCCCGGCCTGGATCACCGTGCACGACTACGAGACCCTGCTGGACGCGGCCCCGCCCGGCTTCGACTGGCCGGAGCTGCCGGAACGCTCGGCGGCCGTCCTGTGCTACACCACGGGCACCACCGGCGCCCCGAAGGGGGTGGCGTACAGCCACCGCTCGATCTACCTGCACACCCTGCAGATCTCCACCGGCAGCGCCTACGCGATGAGCGACGCCGACCGGGTGCTGCCCATCGTGCCGATGTTCCACGCCAACGCCTGGGGCTGGCCGTACGCGGCCTGGCTGGCCGGGGCGGACCTGATCATGATCGACCGGTTCCTGCAGCCCGCGCATCTCGCCCGCGCGATCTGCGACCTGAAGGCGACCGCGGCGGCGGCGGTACCGACGCTGTGGAGCGGACTGGACGACCACGGGGTCGCCACGGGCGCGGACTTCAGCAGTCTCCGGCTGGCCGTGGCAGGGGGATCGCCGCTGTCGGCCGCGCTGGCGGACAGCTTCCACGCCCACCACGGGGTAGGGCTCACCCAGGGCTGGGGCATGACGGAGACCAGCCCCCTGCTGACCTTCTCCCGCCCGCCGCACGGCACCCCCGACGACCGGGCGACCGGGTGGACCACCCGCAGCGGCCGGCTCGTGCCCGGGGTGCGGGCCCGCGTGGTGGACGAGTCGGGAACCGAACTGCCCTGGGACGGAAAGGCCGTGGGAGAGATCGAGTTGAGCGGCCCGACCGTCGCGGGGTCGTACTTCCGGGCCACGGCCGAGGAGCAGGCCGACAAGTTCCGCGACGGCCGGCTGCGCAGCGGTGACCTGGGGGTGATTCACCCGGGCGGATGGGTGGAGCTGAAGGACCGGCTCAAGGACGGCATCAAGAGCGGGGGCGAGTGGATCTCCACCGTGGAGCTGGAGAACGCGCTCGCCGGTCACCCGGCGGTCGCGGAGGCCGCGGTGGTGGGAGTGCCCGACCCGCGGTGGGAGGAACGGCCGCTGGCCTGCGTGACGTTGCGCGACGGGGCGGCCGTGACCCCCGAGGAGCTGCGGGCGTTCCTCACCGGCCGGGTCGCCCGCTGGTGGCTGCCGGAGCGCTGGGCGTTCGTCGAGCGGATCCCGAGAACGAGCGTGGGCAAGCTCGACAAGAACCGGATCCGACGGTCCTACGCCGACCAGGAACTCGCGGTGACGACACTGGGCTGAGCGCCGGAAGACTCAGGGCGAGGCCGGGCAGTGGGGTGATCGTCGGAGATCTGCCGACCCGTGCCCCCGAGGAGAGCCTCGGTCCAAGCGGCCGCTCCGCCCGGCGGTCGCCCTCACCGGCGTCGAGCTTGCATGTGGAACCCGATCGGTTTACCGTGGGTGAAACCGATCGGTTTCCTCATTCTGTGGAGATAGTCATGACCGCACTGAAGGGCGCGAGCGTCTTCGTCACCGGCGGCAGCCGCGGCATAGGCAAGGCGCTGGTGGAAGAGCTGTACGCGCGCGGTGCCGCCAAGGTCTACGCCACGGCCCGCGACCCGCGCACGGTGACGCACCCCAACGCGATCCCGGTGGCGTTGGAGGTCACCGACCCGGCTTCCGTGGCGGCGGCGGCCGCACAGGCGGAAGACGTCACCGTGCTGATCAACAACGCCGGCGCCGTAGTCGGCGCCTCCTTCCTCGACTCCCCGGTCGACGACGTACGCCGCGAGTTCGAAACCAACTTCTACGGCCCCCTGCTGCTCACCCGCGCCTTCGCGCCGGTCATCGAACGCAACGGCGGCGGCCACATCCTCACCATGCACTCCGTGCTCTCCTGGATCGCCCTGGGCGGCTCCTACAGCGCCTCCAAGGCCGCCCTGTGGTCACAGACCAACTCCCTGCGCCTGGAGCTTCAGCCGCGCGGCATCTCCGTCACCGGACTGCACATGGGATACGTCGACACGGACCTGGCGGCCGGCGTCGAGGCGCCCAAGTCCGACCCGCGTGACATCGCCGTACTCGCCCTCGACGGCGTCGAGGCGGGAGCGCACGAGGTGCTCGGGGACGACCTCACCCGCCAGGTCAAGGCAGGCCTGGCCGGGGATCCGGCCGGGCTGTACCCCCAGCTGGCGAAGTAGGCCGGGAGCTGCCCGGCGGCGTGCGGAGACCGGTCGGTCGGCCTCCGCGCGCAAGGACGGTCGTACCGCGCGGGCGACGCACGTTTTTCTGTCTCTTATTGCCGGAGACGAACGCCTTGCGGCCGGGGCGTCCGGCCCGTGGGCGCCGTGCCTGCACCTCGGCGCCGTCGATGCGCGGGGCGACGTCCTCGGCCTCGGCGCTGGACGAGCCGACGGGAGGGTCCCGCACGAATGGGCCCGGCACGCTCGGCGACTCGCCTTCGACAGCTTGGCCAGGGGCAAGCCCTGGTCGCTCTTCCGGCTGGTGCACAGCCGCGACGTTGCTTTGGAGGTTGAACTCATGACACAGGTGACACACCGATCGCCGTTCGGCGAGGACTCCTCGGCCAGTGGGTCCGGGGCAGTTGACCGTGTCCGTCATCGGACGGTTCAGGCAGGCGGACTGGAGGTTCCGATCCTCGAGGCCGGCAGCGGGCCACTGGTCCTGTGCCTCCACGGTTTTCCCGACCATGCCGCCAGCTGGGCAGGGCTTCTCGACCGCCTTGCACAGGAAGGGTATTGGGCGGTCGCGCCCGCACAGCGCGGATACTGGCCCGGTGGCGCGGCGCCCGACGGCTCCTATCGCGTGCACTCGACCGGCCAGGACGCCCTCGCCCTGATCGAAGCGCTCGGGCGCGAGCAGGCGGATCTCATCGGTCACGACTTCGGCGCTGCGGCGGCGTACGCGGCAGCGAGCCTCGACCCGACACGTGTCCGCAAGCTGGTCGGCATGTCGGTTCCCCCTGCCCGTCAACTGCTGACCTCGGTGGCCACCGACGGTGACCAGCAGCGACGCAGCTGGTACATGTTCTTCTTCCAGACAGCCATGGCGGAGGCTGCCGTCGAGGCCGACGACTTCGCCTTCATCGACCGGCTCTGGCGGGAATGGTCGCCCGGCTACGAGCTGCCGGAAGCGGAGCGGGCCGCGCTCAAGGAAACCCTCCGCGCCCCAGGAGTCATTACCGAGATCCTGGGCTACTACCGCCAGTTGTTCACGTTCCCCGCGGACGAGGCGAGCCAAACCCTGCTTGGCCGGGCGATCGGTGACCTCACCGTCCCGTCGCTCTACCTCCACGGGGCCGACGACAACTGCATATCCGTGGAGTTGAGCGACGACCTGGACGCCCTGTTCACGAACGACTTCGAACGCATCGTCGTACCAGGCGCGGGGCACTTCCCGCACCTCGAGCAGCCCAAGACGGTCGCCGACCACATCCTGGGCTTCCTCAACAGCTGACGTCCCTCCAGCCGGCCAGGCTCGAATCGTTCCTCCACCGCCCGCCCGCCGAGTTCGTCGACCGCTGCCCTCGGCGGACGGGCACGGTTGTCATCGCGGAGGCGGCGACACCGACAGGCGGCGTAATCGGATTCCCGCACCAGCAGCAAACACCCGTTTCCTGAGACAAAAGAGGGTATTGGCAATGAGTGAAAATGCACAGAAGAAGAAGTTCTACGCCCTGAACATGTTTGACGTGGTCGACGTGGAGAAGTACCTCGCGTATTTCAGCCGTCTACCCGAAGTGGCCCCGCAATATGGTGGTCGCATGGTGGCGTTCGGCCGTTTCCGGGACAACGTGGCCGGTGACCTCGCGCCACGGCAGGTTCTGTTTCTCGTCGAATGGGAGTCCGAAGAGGCGTTCAACAGCTTCCGGGACGATCCGGAGTTGGCCGACCTGCATCCGCTGCGGGAGAACGGGACGGCGTCCTATATCTGGCAGACGTTCGACGGTTCCGACATGAGTGACCCCGCCGCCGTTTCGCTCGACGATGTACTGGCGGTGCTCAAGCCTTAAAACCGGCATCGCTACGAAGCCGGATCCGGATGAGCCGGCTGACGAGATCGGCGGACGGAATGCCTCCGCGACTCAGGGCTCCGTACGTGGGTTCCCGGCGAGCCGCTGGACCACGGCTCGATGAGCCGAGGCGCCGATCTCCACGGACTTCGGTGCTGCTACCCACGGGCACGGCCTCACGGTTCTTCGACATGTACGCGCATGCGGACGAGGCGGCGATCCGGCGCGCCCGTGGGCCGGCCGCTGTTCGCGGGAGCGCCGTCCGGCAGGGTCCCAGCGCGCTGCCAGGCGCAGAAGAGGGGGTGGCCGGCCGACTGGCTGTGGTGAGTGCGCAGCAGGTCCAGGCGTTCCAGCGCGTCACCGGCCGAGATGTCGGCGAGCGTTCCGGCCTTGTGGCTCCGGCGGTTCGGCTCGGCCCCACCAGGGCGGCAGAGCCGGGCGTTCAGCGGCGCAGATAGACGGACTTGTGCTCGACGTACGCCGCCAGCCCCTCGGGGCCCAGCTCACGCCCCAGTCCGCTGGCCTTGACGCCCCCGAAGGGTGCGCCGAGATCGATGTTGTAGAAGTTCACGCCGACCGTGCCGGTGCGCAGCCTGCGGGCGATCTCCAGCCCCTTGTCCTCGTCGGAGGTCCAGACGGTGCCGGCCAGGCCGTACGGGGAGTCGTCGGCGATCGCCACGGCCTGGTCGACGTCGTCGTACGGAATGACCACCAGAACCGGGCCGAAGATCTCCTCACGGGCGACGACGGCGGAGTTGTCCACGTCCGCGAAGACCGTCGGCTCGACGAACCAGCCCCGCTCCAGGCCCGCGGGCCGGCCGCCACCGGCGACCACCCGTGCCCCGCCGGCCCGGCCGGCGTCGATGTAGGACTCGACGCGGTCGCGCTGTCGGGCCGAGGCCAGGGGGCCCACCCGAGTGGCCGGGTCGGACGGGTCTCCCACCCGCAGGGAGGCCGCGAGGGCCGCGACGGCGTCGACGACCTCGGAGTAGCGACTGCGGGGCGCGAGGATGCGGGAGCTGGTGTAGCAGGTCTGTCCGCTGTTGAGCAGGCAGGCCCAGGCGAGTCCGCGTACCGCCTGGCCGAGGTCGGCGTCGTCCAGCACGATGGCCGCGCTCTTGCCGCCGAGTTCGAGCGTGGCGGGCCGCAGCAGCCGCCCGCACACCTCGCCGATGGTCCGTCCGGCCTCGGTGGACCCCGTGAAGGCCACCTTGTCGACGCCGGGGTGTGCGACCAGGTACGCACCGGTCTCGCGGCCGCCGGTGACGACGTTGACGACCCCCTCCGGGATCCCGGCCTCCTGTGCGGCGTCGCCGAGCTGGAAGGCGTCCAGCACGGTCTCGGGGGCCGGCTTGACGACGATGGTGCAGCCGGCCGCGAGGGCGGGCGCGACCTTGAACATCATGAGCGACTGGGGGAAGTTCCAGGGGACGACGACGGCGACCACACCGACCGGCTCACGGCGCACCACGGTGGTTCCGGGACCGGGGAACGCGGGGCGGCGCTCCTCTTGAGGGGTAGCGCGGGCCAGCTGGGCGAAGTAGCGCAGAGTCCGGGCGGGACCGGTCCCCTCGACCGGGCCGGACACCGAGATCGGCATGCCCATCTCGGCGGTGACGACCCGCGCGGTCTCCTCGGCCCGCCGTTCCAGGGCGTCGGCGAAGCGGTCGAGGGCCGCCGCCCTGGTCTCCCCGTCCCAGGACGCCCACGGCGACACGGTCAGCGCCCGCCGGGCCGCGGCAACGGCAGCGTCGACGTCGGCGGGGGCGGTGTCGGGCGCCTCGCCCACCGGCTGCTCGGTGACGGGCGAGATCACGGTAAGGGTGCCGGGTGCGGTGCTCGGTCGCCAGTCGCCTCCGATGAAGAGGTGTTCGCGGCGGTAGCGGGGCCCGGTTTCCGACGAGACGGTTCCCGACGATTCGGTCTCCGACGACACGGTTTCCGATTGCATGGGTCAACTCCCAGGAAGCAGTACGGGCTTGACGGTCACGCCGGACGCGGCATCCCGCTCGGCGGTGTTGATCTCACTGAGCGGATAGGTCCGCACCAGGCGTTCGAAGGGGAAGCGGCCCTGCTGCCACAGCTCGATCAGCTGGGGAAGGAAGCGGCGGGGTACCGCGTCGCCCTCCAGGATCCCCATCACGGTCTTCCCGGTGGACAGGGCGGCCGGGCCGAGGACGAGGTCCCGAGACCGGGCGCCGACCAGTCCGACCGTTCCCCTGACCCGCAGGCTGTCGACCCCGTCCCTGATCACTTCCGGAACCCCGGTGGTGTCCAGGACGTAGTCGGCTCCTCCCCCGGTGAGCTTGCGCAGCCGCCGGGGTACGTCCTCGCCGCCGGCCGGCAGGACATGGGTGGCGCCGAGTTCCTGGGCCAGGTCGAGCCGGTTCTGGTGCAGGTCGACCGCCACGATCGTGGCGGCCCCTGCGACCTTGGCCGCCATGACGGCCGCCAGCCCCACGCCGCCCGCGCCGAACACCACGACGCGCGAACCGGCGCGGACGTCGAGGGCGAGCAGGATCGATCCGGCGCCGGTCTGGATGCCACAGCCCAGTGGGGCGAGGAGCTCCAGCGGCAGATCCGGGTCGACGACGACCGTATTGCGTACGTCCACCACGGCGTGCGTGGCGAACGAGGACTGGCCGAACCAGCGCGAGGCGACGGGCTTCCCCTCGGCGTCGGTCACCGACTGGTCGCCGCTCTCGATGCCGGCGCCGGTGAGGTTGCGCTGGACGAACGACCGGCAGTAGGCGGGGTGTCCGTCCAGGCAGTTCTCGCAGGCGCCGCAGTGGTCGAACGACAGCAGGACGTGTGAGCCCACCGCCGGCTCGGTCACGCCGGGGCCGAGGGCCTCGACGACGCCGGCTCCCTCGTGGCCCGCGATGATCGGCGGCCGGGCGGGAAAGCCGTCGCCGCGCGGCAGTACGTCCGTGTGGCAGAAGCCCACCGCGGCGATGCGCACGAGGACTTGCCCCGGCCCCGGATCGGCGATGTCGACCTCTTCGACGACGAAGGGACCGTCACCGGCTCTGAGTACCGCTGCCTGCATGCGCATGTCCGCTCCCGGGGTCCGTCCGCGTATCGGTCCGCGCGTATCGGTCCGCGTCCCGTGACCGACGCTACTGTTGACCGTACGAGCGGTCAACAGTAGCGTCATTTCCATCACCCGCACGACGAAGGAGCCGAGCGTGGCCCTCCCCGTACAGTCCCCGGAACGCCTGGACCAGCCGGGTCAGCCGGATCAGCCGGATCAGGAGGCCGCCGCGGTCCTGCGTCGTGAGGGTCCGGTCGCCGTGATCACCCTGAACCGGCCCGGGGCGATGAACGCGGTCGACGCGGCGATGTCGGCGGCCGTCGGAAACGCGCTGCGTGAACTCGAAGAGGACCCGGAGCTCGGTGTCGGCGTGATCACCGGGGCGGGGCGGGCCTTCTGCGCCGGCGCCGACCTCAAGGAGCTGGGGGCCGACCGGCCGGTCAGTGCCCCCGGGCACCCTGAATGGGGGTTCGCCGGCCTGGTGCGGCACGTCGTGAACAAGCCGCTCGTCGCCGCCGTCAACGGCTTCGCGCTCGGCGGCGGCACCGAGATCGTGCTGGCCTGCGATCTCGCAGTGATCAGCGAGGACGCGCAGCTGGGGCTGCCGGAGGTGAAGCGCGGGCTGGTCGCCGCCGCCGGTGGGCTGCTGCGGCTGCACCGGCAGATCCCGCCCAAGGTCGCGGCCCACGCCGCCCTGACCGGTGAGCCGCTGGACGCGGCCACCGCGCTGCGCTGGGGCCTGGTCAACGAGGTCGTGCCCACTGACCAAGTGCTCGCCAGTGCCCTGCGATTGGCCGGGCAGGTCGCGGCCAACGCGCCGCTGGCCGTCCGGGCGAGCAAACGGATCATGCGCCGCAGCGCCGAGTTCGGCTCCGACTGGGACCCGGCGATCTGGGACATGAACGAGGCCGAGTTCGGCGCGGTCCGCCGCAGCGAGGACGCCAAGGAAGGCCCGCGGGCCTTCGCCGAGAAGCGCCCGCCCCGGTGGCAGGGCAAGTGACAGCCGAGGAGACAGCGGTGCAGTCAGCGGTGATCGTCGATGTCGTACGCACCCCCTCCGGCAGGGGCAAGCCCGGCGGCGCGCTGTCCGGGACGCACCCGGTGGAGCTGCTCGCCACGGTGCTGAGCGCGCTGCTGCGGCGCAACGACCTCGACCCGGCCCTGGTGGACGACGTGATCGCGGGGTGCGTCGGGCAGAACGGCGAGCAGGCGCTCAACATCGCGCGCAACGCGGTGCTGGCCGCCGGGCTTCCCGAGACGGTGCCGGCCACGACCGTCGACCGGCAGTGCGGCTCCAGCCAGCAGGCCGCGCATTTCGCGGCGCAGGGTGTGCTGGCGGGCGCGTACGACATCGCGATCGCCTGCGGCGTCGAGTCCATGAGCCGGGTGCCGATGTTCTCCGCCGTCCAGGGCCGCGACCCCTACGCCCCGCTCGCCTCGCGCTATCCCGACGGGCTGGTCCAGCAGGGCGTTTCGGCGGAGCTCATCGCCGCCCGCTGGAAGATCGGCAGGCAGGAGCTCGACGCCTTCGCGGCGCGCTCCCACCGGCTCGCCGCGGCGACCGCCGCGTCGGGCGGCTTCGACGGCGAGATCGTCCCGGTCGGCGGCCATCGGGCGGACGAGACGGTCCGGCCGTCCACCACCCCGGAGGCCCTTGCCGGACTGAAGCCGGCGTTCCGCGACGACGCGACGAACGAGCGCTTCCCGGAGATCGACTGGCGCATCACCGCGGGCAACTCCTCCCCGTTCACCGACGGCGCCTCCGCCGCGCTCATCATGAGCGAGGACAGGGCCGCCGCCCTGGGGCTGCGCCCCCGCGCACGGTTCCATTCCTTCGCGGTCACCGGCAGCGACCCGCTGCTGATGCTCACGGGCGTGATCCCGGCCACCGCCCGCGCGCTTCAGCGGGTGGGCCTGTCCATCGACGACATCGACGCCTTCGAGGTGAACGAGGCCTTCGCCGCGGTACCGCTGGTCTGGCAGCGGGAGACCGGAGCCGACCCGGACCGGGTGAACCCGCGCGGCGGCGCCATCGCCCTCGGCCACCCCCTCGGAGCCTCCGGCACCCGGCTGCTGACCACCCTGGTCAACCACCTGGAAGCCACCGGCGGCCGTTACGGCCTGCAGACCATGTGCGAGGGCGGGGGCATGGCCAACGCCACGATCATCGAACGGCTCTGAGCCCTCCCTCACTCGAGGAGCTCCCCTCCATGCAGCTCCCCGTTCGAGCACCTCCCAAGGAGACCCACCATGCATCTCTCAGGCAGCGCCGCCCTCGTCACCGGTGGCGCCTCCGGGCTCGGGCTGGCCACCGCGCGGCGCCTGGCCGCGGCCGGGGCCCGGGTCGTCATCGCCGACCTCCCGTCCTCGGTGGGCGAGGCGGTCGCCGAGGACGCCGGCGACCGTGTCACCTTCGCACCCGCCGACGTCACCGACCCGGAGCAGGTGGCCGCCGCGCTCGACCTCGCCGTGGACGCGGGGCCGCTGCGGGTGGTCGTCAACTGCGCGGGCATCGGCGACCCGGGCCGCACCGTCGGCAGGGACGGGCCGCTGGCCCTGGAGCGCTTCCGCCGGGTCGTGGAGATCAACCTCATCGGAACGTTCAACGTGATCCGGCTCGCCGCGCAGCGGATGCGGGACACCGAGCCGGCCGCACCGGGCGGCGAGGAACGCGGCGTCATCGTCAACACCGCCTCCGTGGCGGCCTTCGACGGGCAGATCGGACAGGCGTCGTACGCGGCCTCCAAGGGCGGCATCGTCGGCATGACCCTGCCGATCGCGCGGGAGCTGGCGGCAAGCCTGATCCGCGTGGTCACCATCGCCCCCGGTCTGTTCGCCACCCCGATCCTGAACGGGCTGCCCGAAGACGCACGCTGCTCGCTCGGCGCCCAGGTGCCCCACCCGAGTCGGCTCGGCGATCCCGACGAGTACGCCGCGCTGGTCGAGCACATCGTCGCCAACCCGATGCTCAACGGCGAGGTCATCCGCCTCGACGGCGCGATCCGCATGGCACCGCGCTGACGCCGTCCGGCTCGGGCGCGACACCACGTACCCCTGACGTACCCCCCGGCCCCGGCCCCGACCGCACGACCGAGAGGCGCCGTCGTGGGGGCGCCTCCCTCACCGGCGTCACGGCCGAGCCGTCGCCGGCGGCCTACGCGGCTACCAAGGCGGCCGTGCTGTCGCTGTGCGAGTCGGTCAACGTGGAGGAGTCCGAGGCGGGGTCGGGCTGTCCCGTACGTCCGTGGTCCCCGGCATCGTGATCACCAGACCGGGCCGTCGTCTCTGACGGGCCCGAGACCCGGCGGTCCGTCGAAGCCGGGCGTGCGGCAAATCCATCCGTCCATTCTATTGACCGTACATGCGGTCAGTCCTACTGTGGCCGCACCGCACTCCCCTTGAGAGCCGGTCCGGCGGCCACTCCTCTTCACCGCCCCGCGACCCGCCGGGGCACAACTTCCGCCGCCGACCCACACTCGCCGCCCTCTCCCGCCGTTTCGGCAACGGCCGGCGGCCAGTACCGGAGGAATCGCACATGGCGACAGCGACACCCCACACGGCCGAGAACAGCGACTGCCCGGCACCCGGCAGCGATCTGCACAGCATCCTGGACTTCTGGAACGACACCGCGCCGGACGCCGAAGCACTGACGGAGGGCGACCGGCGGTGGACCTGGAGCGGCCTGGAGGACCGGGTCTCGCGCCTGGCCGGCGCACTGGCCGCAGACGGCCTGCGCCCCGGCCTGCACTTCGCGACCCTCAACAAGAACAGCTCCGCCACGATCGAGGCCACATTCGCCGCAGCCCGGGACGGTTACGCACACGTCATCGTCAACTGGCGGCTGAGCCCCGGCGAGATCGAGTACGTCCTCGCCGACGCGCAGGCCCAAATCCTCTTCGTCGGCGCCGAGTTCCTCCCGCAACTGGAACAGATCCGGGACCGGCTGCCCCACCTGACGAAGATCGTCGTCGTCGGAGGCGACGCGGACGAGTACGAGAACTATCTGGCGTCGGCCGCGCCCGTGCCCCGCGGCCACCGGCCCGAGCCGGACGACTGCGTACTCCTGCTCTACACCTCCGGCACCACGGGATTCCCCAAGGGCGCGATGCTGACGCACCGGAGCCTGGGAGCCCATTGCGTCTCGGCGGCGGAGGCGTTCGGCTTCTTCCACGACAGCGTGAACATGGTGGCCATGCCGCTGTTCCACGTCGGCGGCATCAGCTGGGCCCTGATCAGCCTCTGGATGGGCGCCCGCACGGTCCTCGTCCGGGACGTGGTCCCGGCCGCCATCCTGGAACAGATCCGGCGGGAAAGGATCACCCACGCCTTCTTCGTCCCGACGGTCTACGAGTACTTCCTGGCCACGCCGGAACTCGACCGGGCGGACCTGTCCAGCCTTCGCTGCCTGGGCTACGGCGGGTCCCCGATGCCGCTGCCGCTGATGCGACGGTGCCTGGAGCGGTTCAGTCAGGACTTCTACCAGGTGTACGGGATGACCGAGGCATCCGGGGTGTTCAGCGTCCTGGGGCCGGACGCCCACCGCGACCCGGACCGGATCCACCTGCTCACCTCGGCCGGCAGGCCCGTGGCGGGCGTACAGGTCCGGGTGGCCGGCCCGCTCACGGGTGAGGAGGTTCCCAGCGGCCGGACCGGCGAGTTCTGGATCAGGTCCGAGCAGGTCATGGCCGGGTACTGGGACAAGCCGGAAGCCACCGCCGAATCCTTCGGCGACGGCTGGTTCCGCACCGGCGACGCCGGCTTCGTGGACGACGACGGCTTCCTCTTCATCCGCGACCGCGTCAAGGACATGATCATCTCGGGTGGCGAGAACGTCTACCCGGCCGAGGTCGAGCGGGTGATCGACCAGCACCCCTCCGTGGCCGAGGTGTGCGTCATCGGAGTGCCCGACCCCACCTACGTCGAGACGGTCAAGGCCGTCGTCACCGTGACGTCCGGTGCCGTGGTCGACGCGGCCGAGCTCATCGCCTTCTGCCGTGCGCGCCTGGCCGCCTACAAGTGCCCCAAGACGGTGGAGATCGTCCGGGAACTGCCCCGCACCGCCACGGGCAAGGTGCTCAAGCGCGAGCTGCGCAAGGCGTACTCGAACAACACCGACATCAGCTGAATCACGAGCGAAAGGTCCCACGATGAGCTACTTCACCAGTGCGGAAGAGGTCTACCTCTACCTCGGCGGCGTCTTCCGGGAGGCCAACACCCACCCCGAGGTCGGCCCGGTCCTGAAGGCCTCCGGCATCACCCTCCGCCTCGACTACACCGGACCGGAGTCGTCCATCACCGTGCTCATGAAGGAGCCGGAGATCGTCGTCATCGAGGGCGACAACGACCACGAGCCCGATGTCCGGCTCGCGATGTCGGCCGACAACGGCAACAAGTTCTGGCGCGGCGAGTACAACGTCGCCGTCGGCCTGGCCAAGGGACAGGTCAAGGCCAAGGGCCCGGTCACCCAGATCCTCAAGCTGGTGCCGCTGACGAAGCCGCTGTTCCCCGTCTACCGCGAACTCGTCGGCAAGAAGGACGCCGGCAACTGAGCCCCCCTCGACACCCCAAGGCAGGTCGGTCAATGACGACACACACCAAGCACTACCGGATGTACATCGACGGCACATGGGTGGATGCCGCCGACGACCCGTTCGAGATGGTCGATCCCGCCACCGGGCAGGTGTTCGCCACGGCGGCCAGGGGCCGGACCGAGCACGCCGACCTCGCGGTGGCCGCCGCGAAGCGGGCCCATGAGCGCGGCGAATGGCGCGGCAAGAGCCCCGAGGAACGGGCCGAGGTGATGTCGGCGATCGTGGCGAAGCTCTCCGAGCGGATGGACGAACTCGTCGAGCTGCACATCCGGGAGAACGGGGTCACGATCCGGCAGGCCATGGCCTTCCACGTCGGCTACTCCATCTCCCATCTGCAGTACTTCGCCGATCTGGCCCGGAGTTACGCCTTCGAGCGCCCCGGCCCGCAGCTGTCGTATCCCACGCTCGCCACCGGAGTGGTCCGCAGGGAGCCCATCGGCGTCGTGGCCGGCATCGTGCCCTGGAACTTCCCCCTCCTGCTGGCCGTCTGGAAACTCGGTCCCGCGCTCGCCGCGGGCAACTGCATCGTCCTCAAGCCGGACGAGAAGACCCCCCTCACCCTCCTCGCCCTCGCCGAGGCCGCCCACGAGGCCGGACTCCCGCCCGGCGTCCTCAATGTCGTCACCGGGGAGGGCGAGGAGGTGGGCGCGCGGCTGGCCGTCCACCCGGACGTACGCAAGATCGCCTTCACCGGTTCGACCGCCGTCGGCCGGGAGATCAGCAGGCTGGCGGCGGACAACGTCAAGCGGGTCACGCTGGAGCTGGGGGGCAAGGGCGCCAACATCGTGCTCGCCGACGCCGACCTGGACACGGCGGTCGACGGCGCGCTGTTCGCCTGCATGCTCTACTCGGGGCAGGCCTGCGAGTCCGGCACGAGGCTGCTGCTCCCCGAGGCGCTGCACGACGACTTCGTCGCCAGGCTGATCGAGCGGGCCAGGACGATGAAGATCGGCGATCCGGCCGAGTTCGACACCGACCTCGGCCCTGTCGTCTCCGCCGAACAGCGCGAGCGGATCCTCGGTTACATCGAACTGGGGCAGAAGGAAGGCGCCACCCTGGCGTACGGCGGACCGACGCCCGAGGGCCCGGGGTTCTGGGTGGGGCCCACTATCTTCACCGGTGTCCGCCCGGAGATGCGCATCGCCCAGGAGGAGATCTTCGGCCCCGTCCTCTGCGTCATCCCGTACGGCAGCGTCGACGAGGCGGTCGCCATCGCCAACGACAGCGAGTACGGGCTGTCGGCGGGGGTCTGGAGCGAGGACGTCGACGCCGCCCTCGAGGTGGCGCGCCGCCTCGAGTCAGGCACCGTGTGGATCAACGACTGGCACATGGTCAGCGTCGAGTATCCCTTCGGCGGCGTGAAGCAGAGCGGCCTCGGCCGCGAACTCGGCCCCCACGCGCTCGACGAGTACACCGAGGACAAGTTCGTCCACATCGACCTGTCGCGTCGGCTGGACCGACGGGTCTACGACCTCGTACTGCCGCCCGTCGCGGACCGGACCAAGGAGAACGCATGAAGGGGAACGCCGCCGTCCTGAGGGAGCCGGGCGCCGAACTGACCATCGAGGAGGTCGAGTTCGGCGAACTGGCCCCGGACGAGGTACTGGTCAGGATCGCGGGCGTCGGCGTCTGTCACACCGACCTCACCGCACAGTCCGGCGGCGTCCCGCTACCGCTTCCGGTCGTGCTCGGCCACGAGGGCGCGGGCGTGGTGCACGCCGTCGGGGACGCCGTCGAGACGCTCTCGGTGGGCGACCACGTCGTACTCGGCTTCGACTCCTGCCGGGAGTGCGCGACCTGCAAGGCGGGGCACCCCGCCTACTGCGAACTGTTCGCCGCGCTGAACTACTTCGGCACCCGCCTCGACGGAACCGCGACCATGAGCCGCGGCGACGAGGACGTCCACGGCAGCTGGTTCGGCCAGTCCTCGTTCGGCGCGTACGCGGTGGCAAGCGTCCGCAACGCGGTCAAGGTCGACGACGACGTGCCGCTGGACATCCTCGGCCCGCTCGGCTGCGGTCTGATGACCGGCGCCGGCACCGTGTTCAACGTGCTGCGGCCCTCCCCCGGCCAGAGCCTGGGCGTGTTCGGTCTCGGCGCGGTCGGACTGAGCGCGGTCATGGCCGCGAAGGCGGCCGGGTGCACGACCATCGTCGCGGTCGACCTCAATCCGGAACGGCTGAAGCTGGCCACCGAGCTCGGCGCGACCCACGTGATCGATCCGGCGCGGACCAAGGACGTCGGCTGGGCCATCACCGAGATCAGCGGCACCGGACTGGACTTCACCGTCGACGCCGTGGGCCTCGGCTCCGTCGTACGGCAGGCGGTGGAAGCCCTCCGCTCCCCGGGCGTCTGCGCCACGCTCGGACTCCAGGGTCTGGAGAACGAGATGACCATCGACCAGGGCCATCTCCTCATCGGCCGCACCCTGACCGGCGTCATCGAGGGCGACGCGGACCCGCACGAACTCATCCCCAAGCTCATCGAGCTCTGGCGGGAAGGCGACTTCCCCTTCGACCGGCTGGTCGAACGCCGCCCCTTCGACGAGATCAACGAAGCGATCGCGTCCGCCCGCTCCGGCCAGGTCATCAAGCCCGTGCTGGTCTTCGACGCCGCCTGACACAGCACAACGATCGGTGAGGAGCCGTTCCATGACAACCGAGACCACTGTGACCTCTGTGACCTCTGTGACCTCTGTGACCGAGGACTTCGTCGTCGACTTCTTCGCACATGTCGATGCCCATGACTTCGAGTGGGTCGAGCAGATGCTGGATCCGGAGTGCGTCATCCAGGCACCGGGATTCCTGCAGAAGGGACCCGAGATGGTCACCATCTGGATGGCCGGGTTCTTCGCCGCCTTCCCCGACCTTGCGCACCGGCCGCACCGAGTCGTCACCGCGCAGGACGAGGTCGCCGTCGAGCTCGAGGTGACCGGCACCCACACCCAGGACCTCGCCCAGCCCGACGGCGGTGCGATCCCTCCGACAGGACGGTCCATCCAGATCGGGCTGGCCGAGTTCTGGCGCCTGCGCGACGGTCGCGTCAGCGAGTATCGCGTGTACTACGACCACTTCGAATTTCTCACACAGCTCGGCCTGACGAACTGACCTACTGAAGACCGGTGTTGAGCGGGACGCGTCCGGCGAGGGCGCGCCGACGCCCACGGCCGCGTCCTTCCGCCGGGCGCCTGCGTCATGCCATCAGCCAGTGGCGAGAACGCGAACGGCCCAACTGACTGCGCCAGTCCTGGCCCCGAGGCACCACGCCAGGCGAGCCTCGCGCAAGGCCGGGCGCCGCCGGTCCTCCCGCCTGATCGTCGTGGAGCACACCTACGCCGAGTGGAAGCAGTGGCGCCCCCTGTGGCGCCGCACCGGACACCGCGAGCGCTACGCGGGACACCTGGCGATCGCAAGGCACGTTCGCCACCCGCGCGGTCCGCAGGACGACCCGCCGCCGGCGCAGCACCGAGGGCGCCGATGGTTCGCGTCCTCCTGGGCCAGGCGCTCCAGGTCCGCGGTGGCGGTGGCGAGCCGTGCGTAGGGGATGAGGTCGTCGGCCGTGTAGTCCGTACCGAGGCGGCTCAGCGCCGCGAGACTCTGGGCGAGTGCCGGACGGTGCGGTGAGGCGTCGGAAATCTGCCAGCCACCCCGGACCCCGGCTGAGCTCTGAAATCCTCATGCGTTCCCTCACGCTCAGGCGGGAGTGCCTTCCCGAGCGGCAGGCGAAGGCGGGTCGGCGCGGACGTACGGGGAACGGCGTGTCGGCCCCTCGACGGCAGCACGAAGCGGGCCTCCACCGGCCTCGGCCGCTCCGACGCCGACGCCGACGCCGACGCCGACGGCCAAGGAACCGGCTACTCCCCACGCATCCCCCTCCCCCGACCAGCGGACCGCCGCCCCATCACCCCTGCCGCACTCCGCGGAGTCACCCCGGGGAACCGACCGCACCTGCGACATCAGCGATCTCGCAGCCTCCGAGGACAAGAGCGCCGGTCGCTTCGCCGCCGAGCCCTGGAACATGAAGGGGAGCCGTCTCGAACTGCGCGACGTCGTCTTCGGCGGCGTGATGACCGTGCACACGGCCGCCGGCCCCCAGCGGGTGCTCAAGTTCTCCGCGGCGGGTGTCACGATCCGCGACCTGAAGACGGCCGTGCCCGTCGGCCCGCAGATCCGGCACATCGACGGAGCGCCCGGCTCGACGTCGACGCTGCGGGGCGACCGCATCGCCAGGTACGTCGAGAGCCTGACGGGCACGCTCTCCGGCGCCGAAGGGATTCCCCTGCCTCCCGCCCTCCGCCTCCCTCTCACCCCCGACACCGTCCCGGAATGGCTCTACGACACGGTCGGCATCGTCCCGGGGATCCACGGACACGGCACCAACCCCTGAAACCGGCCCCACGCGACTGCTTCCCCCGATGAGCTTGCGCTCGGAAACCGATCGGTTTACTGTGATGGAAACCAATCGGTTTCCGATTCTTGGGAGTCAGTCATGACCGCTTTGAAGGACGCGAACGTCTTCGTCACCGGCGGCAGCCGCGGCATAGGCAAGGCGCTGGTGGAAGAGCTGTACGCGCGCGGTGCCGCCAAGGTCTACGCCACGGCCCGCGACCCGCGCACCGTGACGCACCCCGACGCCGTACCGGTGGCCCTGGAGGTCACCGACCCGGCCGCTGTGGCGGCGGCCGCCGCGCAGGCGCAGGATGTCACCGTGCTGATCAACAACGCGGGTGCCGCGGTCGGCGCCTCGTTCCTCGACTCCTCCGTCGACGACGTACGCCGCGAGTTCGAGACCAACTTCTACGGCCCGCTGCTGCTCACCCGCGCCTTCGTGCCGATCATCGAGCGCAACGGCGGCGGCCACATCCTCAACGTGCACTCCGTGCTCTCCTGGCTGGCCCTCGGCGGCTCCTACAGCGCGTCCAAGGCCGCCCTGTGGTCGCAGTCCAACTCCCTGCGCCTGGAGCTTCAGCCGCGCGGCATCTCCGTAACCGGACTGCACGTCGCATACGTCGACACGGACCTGGCCGCAGGCGTCGACGCACCCAAGTCCGACCCGCGTGACGTCGCCGCCCTCGCCCTCGCCGGCATCGAGACGGGCGCATACGAGGTGCTCGCCGACGACATCACCCGCCAGGTCAAGGCGGGCCTCGCCGGCGACCTGGCGGGGCTGTACGAACAGCTGGCCAAGTAAGACAGAGAAGAACACAGAAGAACACAGAAGACAGGACAAGGAGACGACAAGATGCCCAGCCAGGAGTCACGTCCCACGATTCACATCTCGGGGACCACCACACACACCATCGCCCCGCGTGCCGGGCGTGACGGCCACGAGGGAACCCTTCGCTACCTCAAGGCGGGCAGCGGTGCCCCGCTGGTCCTGCTGCACACCGTGCGCACCCAGGCCGAGCACTACCGCCTCCTCAT